>JAIOSX010000040.1 GCA_021107345.1 Candidatus Aegiribacteria sp. | reverse complement strand
ATCCGGTGCTCTTGCAAAGGGATACAGTGTGGATGAACTCCTTGATGCTCTGATCGTATTCCTTCGGAATCTCCTGCTGGTTGCAACCGGCGCTTCGAACAGCCTCAGCGATGTTCCAGAATCTGAAAGCAGTCTGCTTTTGAAACTGTCGGAAGACCTCCCTGATATAGCGGTGCTCAACATTCTCAGGATACTAAGCAGTGCTGCCACTGAAGTTAAACGAAGCAATCTCCCCCGAGTAACACTTGAGACAGCTGTAATGACGGCATCGAAACTGTCCAGGGTCTTCTCGATAAATGATCTGCCTCCGGTAGCAGAAAAGGTTGTTGAAAGAAAAGAGAAAACTGAACACGAAATTCCACCAGAGGAAGAAATTGCAGTTGACAGCAGCCGGGAGGAAAAGGAGCAGTCTTCGGCAGAAGCTGCTGAGAATAGCGAAATGAGTGAAGACAACGCGGTTCCAGCAGATGAAGCTGCTTCTACAGATGATGAAGATGATGAAGAGAAGGAGAAAGAGATATCCCGGAAAATCCTGGGACTTTTTGATGCCGTTTGATCAGCGATGACTATTCGGGAGGACTGATTTATGAACCAGAAACAATTACAGAAGATGATGGCGCAGGCACAGAAAATGCAGGCCGGAGTGATGCAGGCCCAGGAAGAACTAGCCATAGCGAGAGTGGAGGGAAAAGCCGCTGACGGACTGGTCAGAGCTGTAGTTACAGGGCAGGGAGAACTGGTTGAACTGTACATATCTCCGGAAGCTGTTGATCCTGATGATATTGAAATGCTGGAAGATATGATCCTTGTAGCGGTGAAGAACGCAGTTTCGGAAAGCCGTAAACTCTCCGAAGATACAATGCAGACTCTTGGAATACCCGATTTGGGAGGTCTGATGTGAGCTCTGCTCTCTTTGACAGGCTCGCCGAACAATTTCAGAGGCTTCCCGGTATCGGAAGAAAAACCGCAATGAGATTGGCATTCAGTGTTGTTGACAACCGTGAGCTTGCCAGGGACCTTTCCGAAGCTCTGGGAATGGTCTGGCAAAAAGTCGGTGAATGCTCAATATGCAGGAACATCACTGAGAATGACATTTGTGATGTCTGTTCAAATAACTCCCGTATTGATTCAATCTGTGTGGTTCATAACCCGGCTGATATCAGGGCGATTGAGGATGCAGGGCTTTACAGAGGCAAATACTTTGTGCTTCATGGGTTTCTTGCTCCGCTTGACGGCACCGGTCCTGATGAACTGGGAATTAACAAATTAAGAAAAATGATCGACAGGTTCAACGTCGATGAAGTTATCCTTGCCCTTGATTCAACCGCTGATGGAGAGGCTACATCTTCATACATTGCCAGAATCCTGGAAACAATCCGGGTAACTGTTACAAGGCTTGCCAGAGGGCTTCCTCCCGGTGCTTCTATTGAATTCGCCGATTCCCTGACGTTGAGCCAGGCCTTTCAGGGACGACAGAGAGTCTGAATAAGTGCAGTTGAACTGGCCTAACCGTCTGACCATAATCAGGATACTTTTAAGCCCTCTTTTCATGATCCTGCTGATTGACAACAGGCAGGGATCAAGGATAGCAGCTCTTATTGTATTTGTCGCGGCCTCATTTACCGATCTTTACGATGGATATCTCGCAAGAAAATACGGATGGATTACTAACCTCGGCAAATTTCTTGACCCCCTGGCTGACAAACTCCTGGTGGCCCTGGCCCTGATAGGTCTGAATCAGATAGATCTTGTTCCAGCCTGGGCTTTATATCTTATTATAGGCAGGGAACTTCTGGTTACAGGTCTCAGATCTATCGCCGCCTATGCGGGGGTGCTTATTCTCCCATCCCGTATGGGGAAGTACAAAACATCATCGCAGATGCTTTCAATGCTCTGCTATCTGTTGTTCTCCGTACTCAGCAGCGCTGGAAGGTCAGGTTTTCTCCAGGGCAGCGGTATGGACCTTTCCACGGGAAGGGATCTTCTGCTGTTTTCGGCTGACATTCTTCTGGTCGTGGCAGTACTTCTTTCCATTATTTCGGGAGTGGACTATTTCTGGCGCAACAGGTCGGTGCTGAAAAGGCTGGGTCTGTGAAGTATTCAAAGCTATCCGTCGGTACAGTTGTAGCAACGGTTTTTGGCGCAGGCTACATCCCGATTGCTCCAGGAACTGCCGGCAGTCTTGTATCAGCTGGACTGTTCCTGGTGCTTCAACAGACAGCATTAATTAACTGGGTACTCTGCGTATGTTTCCTTATTCTTGGTTACTGGGGCTGCTGCGCAGGGAGGAAGAAATGGGGGGAGGATCCCTCAAAAATTGTGGTTGATGAATTCGCTGGATGCTGGATAGCATGTTTGGCTGTTCCATCAAGTTGGGGAACCGTCGGCATTGCTGCAGCTTTCATACTCTTCAGGATTTTCGATATTTTTAAACCATGGCCTGTTTCAGTTCTCGACAGGATGAAATCAGCATCCGGGATACTACTCGATGATGTCGCGGCCGGTATTATGGCTGCACTTGTTATTCTGCTTGGAAGTGTGATCCATGGGGCTCTCTGAAACGGAACTTATTGAGCGTATAGGGAGCATTATGCGCAAAGCAGGGGTAACACTGTCAGCAGCAGAATCCTGTACAGGTGGAATGGTGGGAATGCTTCTGACTTCTGTTCCCGGATCCTCAGGATGGTTCGTGGGAGGAGTAACAGCTTATTCAAACAGAGTAAAGACAGGAGTTCTCAATATTCCTGCTTCTTTGATTGAAGAGGAGGGTGCTGTCAGTAGAGAAACTGCTGTTGCCATGGCAGATGGCGTAAGAAAGCTTACAGGAAGTGATTTTTCGATCTCAGTCACCGGAATCGCAGGCCCCGACGGCGGTTCATCCGAGAAACCTGTAGGTACAGCCTGGATGGCTGTCTGCAGCAGCCAGTCAGTATCCGTTGAAATGAAAAGGTTCACTGGAGACCGGAACGTGGTAAGAAAGAAGGTGGCTGACTATCTTCTTGATAAGTTATACTGGCTGCTGGAAAAAGAGGTGAAGTGAGAATATTTGCCGCTCTGGAGTTGCCGCTTCAGGTCAGGAGAGAAATCACTGACTGGCAGAGACCACTGACATCGCTATATCCTTCCCTTAAATGGACAAGGTCAGACCGTATGCATCTTACACTCCGTTTTTTTGGTGATATTCCTGAATCCGGAATACGGATGATATGCAGTGTTGTGTCATCGTGGCATCCGGGGCCAATTGAATTCTCCCTTAACCGCATCGGCTCGTTCGGGAACATAAAGTCACCCTCGGTATTCTGGCTTGGAGGGATCTTCCCGGAGGAGGTTTCCGAAATTGCTTTCGAACTTGGTCGGATCCCGGATGAAAATGGAAGAAAAGGCGGAAAGAAGTTCATTCCGCATTTGACCGTTGCAAGGCGGAGAAATTCAACGATGTTGCCTGAGCTTGACCCGCCGGGTGAAATAAAGGGAGTCTTTAAAGAAGCGGTTGTAATTAACAGCAGATTGACCTCAGGTGGTCCTGAGTATACGTTTGTTGAAAGATACGATTTACATTAAGCTGAAAGGTTGATTCAATGGCTGGGAAAAAGATCAGTTCCGCTGAAAAGGAAAAAGCACTGAAAGCAGCGTTCCATCAGATTCAGAAGCAATTCGGTCAGGGAGCCCTTATGAGGCTTGGAGAAAACACTCACATGAAGGTGGATATCATACCCACCGGCTCGATTGCGCTTGACGCGGCTCTTGGTATCGGAGGAATTCCAAGGGGAAGGGTTACCGAGATATATGGGGCCGAGGCATCAGGCAAGACAACGCTGGCGCTGCACATTATTGCCAGCGCTCAGAAATTGGGTGGGGAGGTTGCCTTTATCGACGCCGAACATGCGCTTGATCCCATCTATTCGGAGAAACTGGGGGTGAATATTGACGATCTCCTTGTTTCTCAGCCATCCAATGGTGAACAGGCCCTTGAGATAACGGAAATGCTTGTCAGGAGCAATGCGGTTGATGTTATCGTGATTGACTCGGTAGCAGCTCTGGTTCCAAGGGCTGAAATTGAGGGCGAAATGGGCGACAGTCATGTCGGCCTTCAGGCACGTCTTATGTCCCAGGCTCTGCGGAAACTCACAGGTGTTGTTTCGCAGTCCAAATGCGCCGTTGTGTTTATTAATCAGATCCGTATGAAGATAGGGGTCATGTTCGGGAATCCCGAAACCACAACCGGGGGAAGGGCTCTGAAGTTCTACAGCAGCGTACGATTGGATGTAAGGCGAATTGCTTCGATTAAAGAGGGGGATGAAGTAGTTGGCAGCCGGACAAGGATCAAAGTGGTCAAGAATAAGCTGGCTCCTCCTTTCAGAAAAGTAGAATGTGACATACTTCACGGCTACGGAATTTCTCGAGAGGGTGAACTCCTCGATCTCGGTCTGGATAATGAACTGGTTACACGCAGGGGTACATGGTACTCCATGGGAGATAAACAGCTGGGACAGGGCCGGGAAAAGAGCAGGCAGTTCCTTGTGGATAATCCGAAGATCGCAGATGCACTTGAAGCTGAGATAAGAAAGATACTGGAGATACCCGGATCGAGCAGCACCTCTGAAGAGAAACAGAAGGAGAAGGAATAGCTGAAATTCCCGTTGAGGAGATCGACAGTGTCAGGGTCGGGTGGCAGCTTATAATCACAGCGGAAGGCAGCTGGATGGTTCCTGCGAAGATTATTGCTACCATGAAACTGCATCCGGGCTCGATCGTAAATACTGATGAGATCGAACAGGCAACTTTCAGGGAGCAGCTGCCATTCGCTCGCAGTGATACTGAGAAGTATCTTTCCCTGTCTGAGCGTACAATGCATCAGCTCAGGTTCTATCTGATCGGAAGAAAATACCTTGAAAGCGTAGCCGACGATATTCTGCGATGGGCTGAACATTGCGGTCTTGTTGATGACAGGCGGTATGCTTCAGTCTTCATCCGAAGTCATTCCCGAAATTCACCTATGGGAAATTTCAGGTTAAGAATGGAGCTGAGGAAGAGGGGTATTCCCGACAGTATTACTGATGAAGTGCTTTCTGAACGTGATGAGGGAGATCTGTATCGAATCCTTGTTAAAACTGTAAAAAACAAGTACGGTTACCTTGAAAGGCAAACAGGACTGCGCAGGGCAATGGGGTATCTGCAGAGAAGGGGCTTTCAGCACGACCTGATCAGCAGGATCATAGATGAGGCTTTTCGAAATTCGGAGGAACAGACGCATTGAGGAACAAATGGTATCGTTTTTTCTGGACCGAACTGGGCAGAAGAATAATCGGTACAGAAACAGCTCTTCCCGATCATCTTCCTGATGAAATGGCTGAGGTTCTGCGTAACGAACCGCCCAATCACGGAGAATCCCATTTCCGGCTGGACTCGAAGCTGTCTCCACGGAAGTCCAGGAATATTTACGGCTATACCTGGACAATTTTGCGCGAACAAGGATTCAGTCGTTCATTAAGATTGACGCCATGGCCTGAGATTACCATGCTGATCCCGTTTTACAAAAGTAGCATTGGAGTTATTCCCCAGTCCTTTTCCAGGAGAGTACCCCCGGACAAAAGAGCCATGTCTCTTGTGGGACGATCGGCAACGGCCCTTAAAATGGGTTACAACCTATGGGTCGTTCCGGCTGACTGGGACGATGACATTCTTTCAATTTTCAGCAGCGGAGGGGTAAAAGCCTGTTCCCTGGACAATCTGGCCGATGTGTGCAGGAAGGGATTCGTATGAAACTACTGTTAACAGGCTTGTTGATACTCCTCCTTCCTGCAGTGGCGCAGGATGTAATTACTCGCGAAGGTATCGATGAACTCGGGAATCCCGGCGACATCAGTAGTAACCACCTTTTCGATGTTCTATTCATTCAGTACAGAGGAATATTCAGGGATCTTCTTGGCAGAAGGTGCGTATATTACCCCAGTTGTTCCCATTACGGTCAGGAGGCTATTGAATCTCGAGGACCTCTATTTGGTCTCATGATGGCTCTTGAACGGTGGACCAGGTGTACTTCCGCTGCTTTCAGCCACGGGGACTACAGGATTACTGAAGGAAATACACTCGCAGATCCGGTGAACCCTGGAGAGGAAGTGATATGCTGGGGACAATTCTTGCTGCCCTTCTGACCGTATTTCCGAATAATGATGCCGATGAGGGCTTTGCCGATTATCTGTATGGTAAGGGTGAATACGGCATGGCTTCTCAGGAGTATCTGAGGATTATCTACTCCCATGATGAAGATACACTGGCCTGCCCGCTGGCCTCCCTTCGTCTGGCCAGATGCTGGCAGGAGCTAGGACGCAGGGAAGACGCTTACTTTCTTTATACATTTCTGTACAGGAATCTGTCTGATACTGAACTTAGAGCCGGAGCGATGATGGGTGCCGGGTCATTACTTGAAGAATCCGGCAATTTTGATAGCGCAAGAGAGCTGTATACAGATGCTGCGGTTACATCGGAAGATACTGAAACAATAGCGAGAGCCGGTATAATGGCAGGTCTTATGAACGCCCGGATGGGTAACTGGGAAGCTTCCGCCGAGGAGCTCAGAATGATATCCTCAACCGGAGGTCCCTTTTCCGACGTGTCCTTCAGCCTTGCAGCAAAGGTTGCCGAAGGACAAAGCCTTCCCCATCGCAGCCCGTTATGGTGTGGTATTTCCAGTGCTTTTCTTCCCGGTTCAGGGCAGATGATCTGCGGTCATTATACCGATGGGATAATCGCGTTCGGCGTAAACGGAGCGCTGGCCTGGCTTTTCTATGAATCACTGCAGGAGGATAATACAACCACTTCAGTGTTGCTTGGGTGGCTGGGTTTATCTTTCTACGGAGGCAACATTTACGGTGGCTCAAGAGCAGCGGCAACTTACAATTCAGCCAGAAGACGGGAGCTGCTGGATGAGGTTACCGGGATACTGGAGGATCAGCTTCCGTTCCAGTAACTGTTGTTTGAATTCCTTCAATTTCATGTATTCCATATCAACCTTCCTGTATATGTAACTGTCTCATATCAGCGTTACCACGGTAATAGTGTACATATATTTATCTATACTTGTCAGGTCGTATCTACTTGACAGTTAGATAAGATGATTAACATGATATCGATTGGTAAGTACATAAAGCAGGCATCGAGATATGTCGCTGTTACATAATCATTGTTCATGCCGCGCTGCGCGCGGCATGAATGTAGAGTTGACCTGAGGACTGTGATCCAACGAAAAGAAATAATGCCGCGCGTTGCGCAGCATGAACAAGTCGTTGGACACAGACACTATCTCAACTTCGATGGACAACCAAACTGGCGTTCGGTCGCCTGCTCAGT
>JAIOSX010000352.1 GCA_021107345.1 Candidatus Aegiribacteria sp. | reverse complement strand
TGAACTGGAAGATGCTGTTTCAGAAGATACTTATGATGATATTGCTGATCTTGACGAGTTCTATGATGCGATTGAAACTTTAAAATTTCTCCCTATCGAGCGCAGACAATCCAGCCTTCAAGGTCAGTATAACGATTGTCCAAGACCATTTATAACAACCAGTAATCAAACCTGTGCAAGTCCTGACATGTTTGCTTCGTGGAATCATGCCTTTGATCCAAACGGAGATCCGATTACCTATACAGTGAGGCTGAGAAGATTCACCAGACCGGGATATCCGGATTCAACCATGATGGAATATGAGGGGCTTACAGATACCTGTATTACTATATCAGGCCTTCCAGCGGGTGATTACGCCTGGGATGTCAGAGCTGTTTCAACATCGCGATATACTGTAGCTTTCAACCAGTACATGCCTTTTACTGTTGTGCTTGACTATACAGAGCTTTCAGGAACCCTGTCAGGTCACACTATTCTGACTTCGGAGAATTCGCCATATGTAATCAAAGGTAACATTCTGATACCTTCGGGAAGCACAGTTATTATTGAACCGGGCGTAATGCTCAGATTTAATGAGGGCTGCAGTATGATCTGTCAGGGGAACCTTTATATGGAAGGTTCTCCCGGTGATTCAGTCGTGTTCTGTGCCAATATGCAAAACGAACCCTGGGGAGGAATTGCTCTTCTTGAACCTGACAGCAGAGTAAATACTTTCAAATATGTCTCAATAAGTGGAGGAACTGCTGCGTACTGGCAGGGAAATGATTACCATTCCGTAATTTATGCTTCCGATGCGGAAATTCTTATTGAAAACTCCAGTTTTTTTTCCAACGAAGACTGTCTCTATCTCGATGGATGCAGCGTTGTTATCCGGAACAGTGATTTCTCAGGACGTAACAAGGGTGGATCTCTAATACTGTATTACGGGAAAAGCGCACTTATAGAAGATACTGTATTTGGCAACATGTATGATACCGGTTCAATCCACGGAGACGCACTGAGATTTCAAAATTGCGAAGATGGAGAATTCATTATCAGCAGATGTACATTTTACAATATAGATGGTGAGGGAGCAGGCCAGGATGATGCAGTGCAGTTTCATGAGTGCGAAAATGGAGAGTTCATAATAAGGGAATGTTTGATCTATAATATCGATGGTGATGGTATTGATTCAAATAACAGTATTCTATCCATAGAGGATAACCTTATTTATAACTGTACAGATAAGGGCATCTCTCTTGGAAAGGGAACTTCCGGAACCGGCATACCAACAAACGCAGTTATTAGTGGAAATATTGTCTTCAACTGTTATACAGGTATTGCAGTCAAGGATGATTCCTACGCAGAAATTACCGGCTGCACAATATCCAGTTGCGATATCGGGGTACGGGCTTACAACAAGACCACGGGTTCTGGCGGAGGAAATGCAACTGTAATAAACTCCATATTCGATTCCAATTCAACCATCTTCAGCATTGAGGATGGTTCCGTCGTTTCGGTGAACTACAGCCTGACTGGAAGCAGCGAACCATGGACAGGTGAGGGCAATATTGCTGGTGACCCCGAATTCGCCGACTGGGATTCCCTTGATTGGCACCTGTCTTATACTTCGCCCTGTATTGATACCGGATCTCCACTGATTGAGGATCCCGACGGAACAAGATCCGATATGGGCGCCGTGTTCTTTCCCCAGGTATTCGAAGGGTTGGTCATCAACGAGATCCAATCGGTGAATGACACCACAATAGCAGACAGTTACGGCGAGTACGACGACTGGTTCGAGATCTACAACGGTTCCGGATACGATTGCGACCTGAGCTGGTTATATATCTCGGACGACCCCTCTGACCTCGGAAGATATCAGTTCCCTGTGGGAACAGTGATTCCTTCCGGGGAATTTCTTGTGGTCTGGGCGGATGAACACCCCTGGCAGAACGGATGTCACCTGCCTTTCGCTCTTTCAGGTGATGGAGACAGTCTTTACATCTCCAGGCAGCCTGCGGAAAGTCGGATGAACCTCCTGTCACCCCTGGAAAATGGCGTTCCCAGGCTTATTGACTTCAAGTATTTCGGTGCAATACAGCCCGATCGTTCCCTGGGAAGGGTATCTGACGGGGGCTCTGAATGGAGTATTCTTGAGTACTGTACTCCCGGATGGTCTAATTCCATTCCCTGTTCAGATATCGGATATCTCCAGGTTTCAAGTCCGTTTCCAAACCCGGTATTTTCCGGCTTGGTAGCTCTGGACATAACGGTCGATGCAGGCCAGACGGTGGTTTCGGTTTACGATCTTGCGGGAAGGCTTGTGGATGTCATTATGGACAGGTACCTAGAAACGGGAGAACACAGACTGTACTGGGATACCATTCAGGGCAGGGGCGGTCATGCCCCGACTGGAGTTTACCTTATTCATGTACGCCATGCAGCAGGGCTGTCTGAAAGCAGGAAAATAGTTATTCTTAATCAGTAATTCATTAAAATTGTTAAGGACTGATCAAGTTATATATGGTAGTTCTTGAGCACCAGAAAAACAGGAGGTTGTTGTGCTATTAAATTCCGTACTTATTTCGCTTGTGATGGTTGTTCCTGGAGACATTATTATCAGTGAGATCATGTACAATCCGGACGGACCGACTCTCGGTGCTGATGACCAGTACGAATGGATTGAACTGTGCAATATCGGAGCTGCCGCGCTGCAGCTTGATGGAATGATGCTGAGCGATGGCGGGAATCAACTATTTCTTGAATCCTATACCCTTGAATCCATGTCCCGGGTCGTTGTTGCGGCGGCCGGACAATCATTTACGGAAGCATACGGAACCGGCATCGCAATCGTTCCCTGGGATGGAGTCTGGACGAAACTTTCCAATTCCAGCGATACATTGCTCCTTTATTCATCCAGCGGACAGGTACTGGATGAACTTGCCTATTCCGATACATGGGGTCTTGCCGCCGGAGATACAACAAGAAGCGAAGCGGACGGCAGGGGTTCATCCCTTGAGAAGATCAACCTTTGGGGGGCAAACACCGAGGATAACTGGGCACCTTCTATTGACTGGGAATGTCCCGAAACCGACCCGGAAACCGGAGATCCCGTATGCTGGGGCACACCAGGACGTGTCAACAGCACGGAGTTGATCTACGATTGATTTACGGTTAATAGTTTATATCGTTGCTGGCCGTAACCAGATTCACATTATCAATTCCTGGAATGCTGTTCAATCCCGTTACAACATCCTGAGAATTAATTCCGGATTTCAGTGACAGGTCGTAGGTCAGTGTAAGGTACACACTGTCGCTTGACGGTTCAATATGAATGATCGTACTCTTGCTTGCATTCTCCAGAATGAAATCAATGTAAGCCTGCTCATCACCGGATTCCCTGTTGAAGCGGAATCGGAGTATGAATTCGCTTCTGTGCATCGAGCCGAAGTTCGTCCTGGCTAGAATCAGCGCCACCGAACCGATAAAGAATGTGGAGAATACCGTTAGAATGTAATTGCCCGTACCCGAAGCTATTCCCTGTGTCAGGGCGAAGAAGATGAAGGCTGTATCCTTCGTGTCCTTTACTACGGTTCTGAACCTGACGATGGTTAATGCTCCCACCAGGGCGAATGCCCTGGCAAGATTGCTTCCTATGACCATCATCACCGCGCATACGGTAATACACATAAGCACCAGGGTCACAACGAAAGACTGGGAGTAAGAGAGACCTTTGTGAGTTCTTTTGTATATAACGCCGATAATGAGTCCAGCGCAGAGGGCGAGGACAAGGTTGATAATCACTGACAGCGGGCTGTATCCAAGTTCCTCTGTACTTTGTGTGAACCACTGGCTCAGTTCAGACACGCCGGTCTCCTTTCAAAGATTCGATCAAGATTCGAATAGAAAGTATTCATATAAATAACATCCGTGGCATATGCAAATTTCGAAAAGGAGATTCGCTTCAGTTCGAATTCCTGAATCAGGCGGTGAAACCAGCCCGGAAGGTGGTACCGGAACTTGATCTCCAGTACTTGAAAACCGTCGGATATAGAGCGGAAATTCCCCTCAGGATGTCCGTTACTGCCTGCTCTGTAAGCCAGGACTTCCCTGTCCAGCGTGACCCTGAAATCAGGATTTGCTCTGTTTTCAAAAGCTGTTCTGTGATAATCAACCACAACGCTGGGGGATATCCTTTTTTTGAATACATCGTAGATGAATCTACTGCCGGTGCCGCTTTCGACCTGGGAATCCAGCAGCAGTCCGGCAAAATGTTTCGTTCCGTTACTCATGACATTTTCAACTGCACCCGGATCAAGTGGAAGCCTGTGCTTGTAAACCAGATTGTCATTCCTGCCCTTGAGTTCCAGAAAAAGCGGTCCTGTGTAAAGCGACTCGGAAGAGTAGCTTCTCAGGCGGAACTTGTACCGCTTCAGTAATCCCGCCAGCTTCTCATAGTAAAGATCAAAATTATCAGTATCGAAGTAGTGACTTCTTACGAAATAGCTTCCGGTAGCATCCGAGTGTACATCTCTATCAAGACGAAGCTCAAGTTCCCGGAGTATTCCGGAAAGTACTGTTCCTGAAATAAGGTACTTGAATTCGTACCTGTGAAAATGCAGTCGGGGAGCGTCGTCCTTAGTCATTACAGATCCAGAGCCACCTCAAGGATGTAATCGGTTCGGTTTTCCTCAAAAATGATATTATGAGGACGGTGATTCACCATAGCGGCCCTGATTGTAAGAGGAGTACCAGTATCAACGCTTACAGTGAAGACAAGTTCATCTTCCCTGTTGTCGTCTGTTATGTCGGGTTTCCAGGATGCCATGCTGAAGGACGCTGAAATGCGTTCAAGGGAGGGTTTATCTGTTTTCCATGAAACTCCTCCTGTGAACCACCAGGTCTGGAATTCCGGGGGGTCAACTCCACTAATTATGTCCGCGGCTGACCAGTTGTCTCCCCTGATGAATTCACCCCTCATCAGCAGTGAAAAATCTCTTCCAAGCTCAGTTTCAAACTGAAGGTCTCCCCCAATGGCTTTCTGTCTTGCAGAACAGGTGTAACCTTCAACAGAATACTCATCCTCCTCACCGAACCTCATTGATGTGAGGTCAGCACCCAGAATGATATTCCAGGGTAACTCGAACTCAGCTCTGCCCGCATACTGGATTTCATTGTCCTGATTCTGGGCATCTGGAGAGCCATTGAAAACACCGAATGTACATACAGGTAAAAATTCCGATTCGGGATCAAGAATAATCACGGAACCTATATCTCTGTCAGAATATAGAAGATCACTGAGTTCCCGATGAGTAATGGAATGGTCAATTGCCTGAAGATCCCATGTGCTTGTTAAGGTATTAAGGCAGAAAGGTTTCTTGAAACGCCCGAATTGAAGTCCTATCAGGTCAAGTGGTTCCCACCGGATGTAACAATCTTTAAGAAAAATTTGATCGGGTCTTATCTCAAGCTGAAGCTGGCCTTCAGTATTGTCCGTTATATCGAAATCTGCCGTAAGACCGGCGGATTCAACACCGAAGGATCTGTCAGGCATGACGAGTGCCCCTCCGAATTCGCTGAACCTTATTCTGGCGTAAGCGGACAGTGTAAAGTTCTCCGCCCTCTCATTCTCAACATCAATATCTGCCCATGCAGCAGCGGTTATCAGAAATACTGTCAGCAGAATATGAATACCGGCATGTTTCATTTTTCCCTTCCCAATTCCACGATCAGGTTAATCAACCTTGAAGTATAATCATAACTTACCACAAAATACAGCTCCAGTCGTAATAGAATCGGTTCATCGCAGAAGAATAAATTTGCGGGACGTAAGGCCTCCGGCTGATCGAATTACAGCAAAATATACACCCGGTCTCAGTGATTCGGGGAGATCGCAGGAATAACTGCCCTTAAAACTGTCAAGTAGTTGCGGCTGAACTACAAGTCTTCCTGAAATATCGTAAACGAGTACTTCTCCCGGTACATTCGGAATGACGTAATCAAGGGAAAATGAAGATAAAACCGGATTAGGTCGCAGCGATTTAATCAGTGGATTAAGAACGATGGTCGGCCATCCGGGATTTGGAGCTCCGGGAGTTCCAGGCAGCGCAACGCCCTCCCAGCTCGACGCTTCTGCCAGAGGTAATCCGGGTGAAATAAGCGATAGTACGCAGTCGTCTGAAATAGGCCAGGTTGCATTGTCGTACATTACTGAAAAAACAGGCTTATCTTCATCAAGGAGAGATACTCCATCCTTTTCATCGTTCAGTCCGAAATTAATTCCCTGAATTACATCTATATCCGATCCGTGAACTGAATAGAAGGAATCGTAGGATTCGCAGATAACCAGGTAATCCTTGGGATTTATTATCAGATCCTCCGGAAGCATGCATAGATGATTCTGGCCGTCAATAATAAGAAATCCGGAAAGATCCGCGCAATTTATTCCCGGATTGAATAATTCTATCCAGTCACCTGCATTACCACTGTAACAAATCTCCGAGAGTATTACCGGCAGGTTCGATTCTCCGGATTGTACTTCCTCACCCAAAATTATAGTTGCGGCGGTTGCCCATGATGGATCAAGAATTATGAGTTCGGTCCGGGCGGGAGAATCCACTACGAGATTTCCGAATATGTTCTCATCGGGAAGCATTCTGTTCAAAAGTTCTTCGCTGTTTGTAAGGTACAGGGTATCCCCAGGGGGGATTGATGCGTCCTCCGGTGCGAAGAGTCTGGCCGGAGGATCACCTACCTGGAATCCGTAGAAGGAAATGTCCTGGAGGATTGAGGACGTGTTTACAACGGGAATGGACCAGAGAAATGATGTGTATCTGATGGGGGCAAGTATTACCAGATCATCGTGATGAGCGGAGTATTCACTCCTTCTTGCCGTTGGTGCACAGACCCTCCGCGCAGTAGAAGTAGGGAAGCCGTAGAAAGGGTAGTAGAACTCTGCCTGATTCATCGGGGTATCAACAAAATAGACAATGGCGAATATCATATGATCTTCATCGGGCGGAAAAGCAACGGTTCTGTTCCACACACGGTTGGATGAACCATTCGGGTTTAAAGAGAAATAGTGCTCATCCGACCAGTTACTCCACCAGTATGCCCTCACCATAGATGGAGGCTGCTCAAACTCGATTGTTACCGTTACCGAATCTGTATTACTTCCGGGTTGGAAATCCCACTGCGAAAGGGTCATTGATACAACTTCCAGTGGGGCGGGAGCTTCCGCTATATTAGGAAGGAAATCAGCTCGTTCGATTATGGAACTGCGGAGAATATCAACTGCTTCATCAAAATCCGCGTTTGTTCCCTTTTTCATTGTATCAGCATATACACTTTGCCTTATTTCGAGGTAAATGGAGTCAATGACGGTTGGAATATCATTCTCCATGATCGCAGCGATCTGAAGCATGTAGTCCTCAAACATGATCCGATTCTCGCTGTTGAAGAAGAGATTGGTAAGCAGTGATGATATCTCGAAGCAGTACATCGATGTAGCCTCAACCCACTGGGGCTCGTATTCACCATCCCATCTGTTGCCGAAAGAAGCATCTCTGTCCCAGGGGTAGTACCTCCAGATATCTTCCGGAGGGAGATGCAGATAGTAATTCTTTATGATTGCGTCCTCATCCCTTATGGCCAGGCTGATTGCGGCATTTGAGATGAAATCCTCGATATAAAGCGACAAGGGTGAGCGAAGGTTTACCTTATCAATAAGGCTTCTTAACAGGGGAAGATATTCATCGCTGCCCCGCTCAGAATCAAAACCCGATGTTCCAAGGGTATCACATGGCTGCCAGACGAATCTGCCAAGATGAGATATTGATTTGAATAGGGGGTCGTAACCTATGTTGTTCCTGCTGTAGAAATATTCATCAATTCTTTCGACCTGAACGTAAACGCCGTAATAAATGTCATTTATATAGAACTCAACATGCTCCGTAAGGGGAGCCGGGAAGCCCAGCCTTCTCGACAGCATAAGACCGAGAACATTTCGCATCAGAGATAGGTCTCTGTACTGGGCATCGAGCAGAACGTGCGATGCGTTCAGCATTGCAGGATCAGACAATTCGATCTTCCAGCTTTTTTTGGGTTTCTCGAGAGAAGTGCCACCCCTGAATCCCGCAAGACAGCTGCAGGATCCTGCCGGGGTTTCAATAAAAGCCGGAAACTGCAGGTCAGCCAGCGAATCAGCATAAAGACTGTCAAGATAGTATTGATCTATATACAGATGATAACTGTCCAGTGTACCCTGGCTGCCCAGAAGAATTATCGCGCTCAGAACAATCTGCATGGCCCTCTTTCAAAGTGATATAAGATAAGGAGAATATACATAATCAAGGTCCGACTTACCTATCTTACCTATTCACGTATTTATGGTTACTATTCTCAATTATAAAGCGTGATTCAGGAAGAACGGTTCCGGAGGTGCTTGAGGGTTCTGGACATAAGGCCGGGGCGGTTGAGTCGGTAGCCTGTCTTGAGCCTGTAGTTGATGAGAACCCGTTTGAAGCCGGCATCCCTGTCCCACTGGTTACGTTTCCAGGCCATCCAGCCGAATGTCCGAACCGTGATGTAGATGGGATATTTTTGCCAGCATGGGACTTTCAATACCCTCATTCCTTCAAGCATGATTCCGTCAGCCTCTTTCCTTGAGCGTCTTTGCGTCCAGTACAGCCAGTCGTGAATTACGGCAGCGTTTCCATATTTACCCCAGCAGGGAAGGAAGATCCATAGAAGTCTTGGTATCGAAGCAAAATCCGTCATAAAACCCGTTCTTACACTTACCGTATCACCGCTACCGATATTCCCCACATCATAACTGAAGGGTCGCAGAATTACCCATGTCTTTCCGTCAGAGAGCGGGGAGACTACCAGCAGTTCCGTAAAAACGCTCATAAACAACCTCTGTTCAGTAAAGAGCAATCCATAATCAATATAGTGGAAAGAGGTAATTCAGGTAAGTACTGATGTGTTACCTTAGAAAACCCTGACATTCTTTCATAACACTTCCTGCCAGGAATCTTCTATTGGTCTTTTAGAGGGTGTTGATAGTAGACTTGATGCCTACTTTTTCCTTATATTACCAGTTCGCAAATTTCTACTTTACATAAGAAAGGTACTGCATGAATCAGAAGAAATATGTCTATTTCTTTGGAGGCGATGAAACAGAGGGTAACCGCACACAGAAGGAATTACTGGGCGGCAAGGGTGCCAACCTGGCTGAAATGACCAAACTTGGTCTTCCTGTACCACCTGGTTTCACAATATCCACAGAGGCGTGTTCCGGTTATTACACAGATGGTCCGGAAGGAATGTGGCCGGATGGTCTTGAAGAGCAGGTAAAGGAAAAGCTTGTTCTACTTGAGTCGGTCACGGGCAGGAAATTCGGTTCCGGTGAAGAACCTCTTCTGGTTTCTGTAAGGAGCGGTGCGGCTGTTTCCATGCCCGGGATGATGGATACAGTATTGAACCTCGGTCTTAATGAAAACTCCATCAAATCGCTGATAAGCAAAACAGGCAATCCCAGATTCGTACTTGACGCGTATAGAAGGTTCATACAGATGTTCGGTGATGTGGTTATGGGAATTCCTCATCATACCTTCGAGAAGGCGCTTGATGGTGTTAAAAGCAATAAGGGCGTTGACCTTGATACCGAACTCTCCACCGATGATCTAAAGGAAGTTGTAGCTGAATACAAAAAGATATACGACAGGAAGATAGGGAAACCCTTCCCCGACAGTCCCTGGGATCAGCTGAAACTCTCGATCGATGCCGTTTTCGGTTCCTGGAACAACGCAAGAGCAAGACGTTACAGGCAGATCAACGATATAACAGGCCTTGTCGGAACGGCTGTAAACGTTCAGACAATGGTATTCGGCAATATGGGCGATGCTTCCGGCACGGGGGTCTGTTTCACCAGGAACCCTTCAAACGGTGAGAATGTATTCTACGGTGAATACCTGATGAATGCCCAGGGAGAGGATGTTGTTGCGGGGATAAGAACCCCGAAACCTATTTCCACACTTCGCTCCGTGAACGAAGAAGCCTATGATGAGCTGTTGCGAATTAGAACAATTCTTGAAGAGCATTACCTTGACATGCAGGATATCGAATTCACTATCCAGGAGAAGAAACTCTATCTTCTTCAGACGAGGACAGGTAAAAGAACAGTTTTCGCAGCGCTTAACATAGCGGTTGATATGGCCAATGAAGGCCTTATAGACAAAAAGACAGCCATCGGGCGCGTTCCAACCGCCAGCTTCAACCAGCTTTTCGCACCGGTGCTCGACAGGGCCAGCAAGGAACATGCGGATTACCTGACAACCGGATTGAGCGCTTCTCCCGGCGGCGCATGTGGAAAGGCCGTATTCACCGCCGAAGCAGCTGAACAGTGGGCTGCAAGAGGAGAAAACGTAATACTCTGCAGAAAGGAAACCAGCCCCGAGGATATCGGCGGCATGTCGGTTTCCAGGGGAATAATAACATCCCGCGGTGGAATGACTTCACATGCGGCCGTTGTGGCCAGGGGCATGGGGCTTCCCTGCGTTGCGGGAGCGAGCAGTCTCCTGGTAGACAGCAGTTCGAAGAAGATGATATGCGGAGATACCAAAATCGGTGAGGGTGATCTGATAGCTCTTGACGGTTTTACCGGCGAGATTTTCGCGGGCGAGGTGGATGTCAAATCCTCTGAGATACTCTCCATATCATCCGGTGAAGGAGACCCCTCTGAATCAACCCTCTACCAGAATTATTCGGAAATGATGAAATGGGCCGATGAATACAGAAGACTTGGTGTCAGAGCAAATGCGGAGACCGTACGTGATACGAAAACAGCGGTTAATTTCGGAGCGGAAGGCATTGGTCTCTGCAGAACCGAGCATATGTTCTTCGGAGAGGAAAGAATAGTTTCATTTCGAAAACTCATTCTTGTTGCCGAAGAGGTGAAGAACCTCAGGAATCTCATCTCCTCTACCGAAGGGGATACTTCCTCCCTAGAAAGAGAGCTTGCAGGACCCCTTAGTGATTACAATGAAGCCCTTGGCGAACTGCTGCCTCTGCAAAGGGGTGATTTTGCAGCTATCTTCAGGGAGCTTGATGGACGTCCATGTACCGTAAGGCTTCTGGACCCTCCTCTGCATGAATTCCTGCCAAAGGATGAAGACGGGCAGCTTGAGATGGCCAGGGAGATGGACCTGCCGGTTGAAAAAATAAAGAGCATTGTCGAAAAGCTCCACGAATTCAACCCCATGCTCGGCCACAGGGGATGCAGACTGGGACTTATTTATCCAGAGGTTTCTGATATGCAGGTGAAGGCCATCATGGAAGCTGCAATAGAAGTGAAGCAGGATGGTACTGAAGTACTACCTGAAATAATGATCCCGCTGGTGGGGCATCCCGAGGAACTGCGTATAGCCCGGGAAAGAGCGCAGCATGTTATCGATGATATCCTGAGAAGCAGAGGGCTGGGGGATGATTACATTCACTACCTGATAGGAACCATGATAGAAATCCCGCGTGCTGTCGTAGACGCTGCAAGAATTGCTGAATACGCTGATTTCTTTAGTTTCGGAACAAACGACCTCACGCAGATGTCATGCGGATTCTCAAGAGATGATGCAAGTGTTTTCCTTGAGGATTACGTAAAAATGGGCATCTATGAGGAAGACCCTTTCACCTCCATAGATATTGAAGGTGTAGGACGCTTTGTGGAAATAGGAGTTATCGAGGGCCGTAAAACCAGACCTGACCTAAAAATCGGAGTTTGCGGAGAACACGGAGGAGACCCCAAATCAATCTGCTTCTTCAATTCGGCGGGGCTGGATTACGTTTCCTGTTCCCCGTTCCGGGTTCCTGTAGCAAAACTTGCGGCTGCCCAGGCGGAGATTGAAGCGGAATAGTAATCTTCGTAGTTTTGTCCCGATAGGAGGTTTCTTATGCCGATGCTCCATTCTCGGACAGCCTCCTGGAGATGGTGTGAAAGATGCATGGGAATAAAAGTGTAATAATCGCTGACAGCGATGCCGGTCTTCTCCAGGTTTTCGTAAAGGTGCTCAGACTGGACGGATTCGAAGTAATACCCTGTACAACGGGTATGGAGGTAATAGACAGAACAGCTGTCTCCACGCCTTCCCTGGTAGTCTGCGGTTATTTTCTTCCTATGCTTGATGGATTGAAAACATGCCGATACCTTAAAAGGGAACCAGCCACCTCGGAGGTTCCCTTTCTCCTGTTGATACCCGGTCTTGATGCTTACCTTCAGAAGAGGGCAGAATGGGCAGGAGCTGACAGTGTTAAGGAGCTTCCTGTCCGTCCCGAGGAGTTCGTGGAGCTTTGCAGATCTCTCGTGGAAAGTGCTCCTGCGAGTGTTGATTACAGCATATTACGGGGCAGTCCGCCTGATAGAGAAGCCGTTCTGGAAAAACTCTGCGGTTATCTTGAAAACAGAGTAAACAGGCTTGAGGCTACATGGAATCTCACGGAGGAACTGGGTAGGATAATGAGTGTCCGTGAGATCTTCAGAAGAATGGCAAACGGTATTCTCACCGGATTGAGCTTTGACAGGGTCTGGCTATC
>JAIOSX010000226.1 GCA_021107345.1 Candidatus Aegiribacteria sp. | reverse complement strand
CCGTAATAGCAGTTTATATCTAATCTGGGGGGGGGTAAAATGTGCTTTTCAAAACCGATTGCGATTCCGTTGCTGTTAACAGTTATTCTTCTGATTCCAAAGCCCTCCCATTCGGAATGGCTTGAGTTCAGCGCAGGCTGCCTCGCAGGTTCAGAACCGTTAACAGGGCACAACATAACCCTTGACGAATTCATCAGCTTTGACGTTGAACTCAGAGGGCTTCAGGCGGATACAGCAGGCCATGACGGTATAGATTACCTGAGATTCACTGGAACACCGGGCACAAGTCCCATGGGGGAAGTGGGGTATCCGGAACTGCCGGTAGTAACCTGTTTTGTGGCTGTTCCGGATGAATCCGACCTGACCCTGCTCTATTCAACAGGCTGCGTGAATACGATAAACTGTCTTCCGGTATATCCCGCACCTCTGGACAGCCTTGTTGTAGACAGTCTTCACACTACCTGGATAAAAGAGTTTTTCAGGAAGGATTCAACCGCCTACGCAAACACTGAATGGTATCCGGAGGCTCAGGCTGTTCTTTCAGGAGAGTTCAGGCTCCGCGATCAGCGAGTTGCGATAGTTGATGTATATCCGGTTCAGTACCTTGCTTCGGAGGACAGCCTGAGGGTATGGAGTGATATCGAGCTCTACATAAACTTCGAAGGCGCTGACCCCGTATGGAACGATGCGGGATTGGGTTATTACGACAGGCTGACAGGTGACAGGCTCATCGGATACACACCCTCGTATTCCTACTCTCCACCCTCCGCTGGTAATGTATACAGACCGGACGATTTGGTGGCAGGCCCCCCGGTGGTTCCTGACTATGTAATAATTGTACCCGACGGACTTGATGGAAAATGGATAGATGATTTTGCGGAGTACAGGTCCAACCTTAACGGTTTCGATGTAGCTATAGCAACAACCGGTGACATTTACGATCAGTTCAACGAAGGAGAACCGCATATTTCTCCCGATGTTATCCGGAATTTCACGGAAGCCATGTGGAACTGGGGCACTCCAGGAGATCGACCTGTTTACCTTCTCCTTATAGGTGATCATGAGGATTATTCCTGTTTTGTTTATCCATGGTTCCTTCCGACGTTTCAGTTTGATGGATATAGTTCCGTTTACCTGGCGGCTAATGATGAATGGTATGCATGTTTTGGCGATCCCCGCGAAGGAAATGGCTTTCCCGACATGATAGTGGGCAGGCTTCCGGCAAGGGAAACGGATAACCTCCAGGACATGCTTGATCTAATCGTTGAATACGAATCAGAGGAGATGCTTCCCGGTTCTGAGTACAGAAGATACATAACAAGGCTTGCCGGGTCTGATCATGACGGTTCTCCATTCAATGAAGAGGATAACTGGAGTCCATTACCTGAATGGACCGATGCTCTCCGGCAGTGGCTTGGATACGAATGGGACAACTACTACTGCGGAGACGGCGAGAATACATGGAATAATCCCGATGGAAGCGAAATGACCAGCGCGGACTGGGTTCATGCCTGTGAAACGGTATTTGAGAGGGGTTCTCAAATTCTCTTCTACACCGATCACGGGGGTGTGCATTACTTCGAATGTGCAATGAACTATGGTCTTGAAGGATGCCTGGGCCGACCCGACTCCACCTTTGACGATCTGGATGTGAGGGAGCTGATCCATGCAGAGAATCACTGGCATCCTTTTGTCCTCTTGAGAAGCTGTTCACAGGGGACCTTCAACTGGACCCATGATCAGCAGTACGATTCGGATTATTCACTATGGAACTGCTACAGTGTTGATCCTCCATACGATTTCGGAGTGGACTGCTTTACCGAGGAGCTTATGAAGAACACCGATGGAGGTGCCATAGGTGTATTCGCCGCCAGCTGGGCTACTTCAGGAACGGAAGAGTGTATTAAGAACATTATCATACAGCCATTCTATTACGGTATTACAAGGACTGGAGATATGATTCAGGCAGGCAGGTTATCTTCTCTGAACACCCTCTTTTTTAATGGAATATGGAGATCTGAAATCGGATTATTCAACCTTCTTGGAGATCCCGCGGTTGACATTGGAGACAGGGTCAAATTCAGGGACTGCTGCGACCTTATTGTAAGCCCTGCTGATATCGAGATGAACAGGTATCCTACCCTTTCAGTGAATGGTGGTTCAGGTGAACCTGAACTGCAGGTTACTGTCCGTAACGCAGGTGCCGTAGCGTCCGGATCATTTGAAGTATCTCTTGAGATAGTGTACGAAGAGGAAATCTGGACTGCATGGGACCGCTGCATAGGCCTTGACCCCGGAGAAGAGGAGACGCTGCAGTTCGTCTGGCGTAATCCGCCTTCGAGTGTTTCAGGCGGAATTCATCTTTCGGCTGAAGCTGATCCGCAGGAGAATACTCCGGATTCATGGAGGGGCAACAACACAGCGGAAGCGGATGTTGAAGTGGTCGATTTCTATCCCAACGAGGATGGCTGGCCCGTCAGGACATACGGTTCGGTAAAATCTACTCCCGCCCTTGCTGATCTTGACGGTGACGGTGATATGGAGATAGTCGCGACAGTGGGGGATTTTCTGATCGCGGCCTACCAGCACGATAATCCCTCTTCACCACTGTGGATTACGGATCCATACAGATTCAGCATTCTTCAGCCCCTTTCTGTATCGATACCCGTAATCGGCAATGTATGCGGAGATATTCTTCCGGAAGTAATAGTAGACGGTATGGATTCCCTGTTCGTGTTCAGCGGCACCAGCGGGGAACTTCTTTATTCATTCCCGCATCCTGTAAGTGACGCCTGGAGAGCCCCCCATACGGTCTGCCTTGCCGATCTTGAACCTGAAGCCCCGTGGGATATTCCCAGGAACGAGATGGTCGTTGTTATCCGCGATAACCTTTACATCTTCAGGGTACAGAACGGTGCTCTGGAGGTGCTGGATAATGAAGCCCTTGCCAGTATATCGGAAGCTACACCTTTTTCCTGGGTAAGTTCGTATGATCTCAACGGTTCAGGTTCCGATGAGATAATCATCAGCAGGACGTTCTATGAGCCGTCTACTTCTACCAAATACAGCTGGCTCCACCTTTACGATTACAAAGATGGGGAAGTTTATTCAGACCAGGAGTGGACTGATAGTTATTTCTGGGGGATACCGGCGGTGGGCAGCCTACCCATGAGCGGGGATCGTATAGCCCTTTCGAGGAGAAAATCCGCTTTTAACTATTCACCCGTATTTCTTCTTGACCCGGAGGATATTTCATCACCGCTTTCCTGCGACTCGCCCATGCAGCCGTCAACCTATGTGCTATGCTGCGTCATGG
>JAIOSX010000060.1 GCA_021107345.1 Candidatus Aegiribacteria sp. | reverse complement strand
GACCTTGTGCGCGATAGGTACTGCAGTTAAAGACGATATGGCTGATGCTGTGTTGATCGGCCCTGAGCCGGGAATCAGGGAGGCCGCTGAAAAGGCCGGTTTCGACCTCAATGGTGTTGAGATCATCCATGCGGAGGATGACAAAACGGCATCTGCCAAGGGTGTTGAAGTTATCCGTTCCGGAAATGCCGACTTGATAATGAAGGGTTTTGTAGCTTCAAGTACTTTTCTGAAAGCCATACTGGACAGAGAGAAGGGGATCAGGGGACCCGGAGTCCTGAGCCATGTTGCCGCATTTGAAGTTCCCGGATACCATAAACTTTTGATCATTACAGATGCGGCCATGAACATAGCCCCGGATTATGATCAGAAAGTCGCGATGCTTATGAATGCCATTACAGTGGCCAGGGCCCTCGGAATCGAGCATCCCAAATCAACCTATGTATGCGCCAAGGAAGTTCCCTACGAAAAAATGCCCTGCACCATGGAAGCTGCCAGGATGAAGGAAATGGCAGACGCCGGAGAGTTCGGCGACATAATCTTCGACGCCCCGCTTGCCATGGATCTCGCAGTATCGTCCGAAGCCTGCAGGATCAAGAAGATCGATACCCCTGTCGGAGGAGATGTGGATATCCTCGTCCTCCCTGACATAGAGGCCGCCAATATTCTTTACAAATCACTGATTTTCATTGCTGGTGGAGAACTGGGAGCTGTTATCATGGGTGCCAACAACCCGGTAGTTCTTACATCCAGAGCCGATTCCGCCGAATCGAAACTGTGTTCTATCGTTCTCTCAACTGTTGTCGCCAGTTATGGAGCCGAAGGCCAGAACTGATGAAACTGGCCATTGCGAGCGATCATGCCGGCTTCCCTTTGAAGAGCGACCTTATCCCGTGGCTTGTTGAGGAGCTGGGTCTGACCACTACGGATCTGGGTCCTTCATCGTCCGATTCGGTTGACTATCCCGACTTTGCCGGATGTCTGTGCAGGTATCTTCTTGAGGGAAAAGCTGAACAGGGCATCCTTATATGCAATTTTGGAATCGGCATGAGCATGAGTGCCAACAGATTCCCCGGTATCAGGGCTTCCCTCTGCCTGTTTCCAAGAATGGCCTACTATGCCAGGCATCATAACGATGCGAACGTACTGGTTCTGGGTGGAGGTATCACTGCTCCGTTTCAGGCCAGGGAGATCATAGAGGTTTTTCTATGCGAGGAATTCGATGGAGGACGGCACGGCAGAAGAACCGGCAAGATTGAATCTGTATCACAGGTTGATTCTCACTGAATTTATGGGGAATAAATGATTGATATTATCTGCGGGGCAAGACCTAATTTTATGAAAATTGACCCGATAATCAGGAACATGGATTCCTCTCTAGAGAAAAGAATCGTTCATACAGGGCAGCATTACGATCATATAATGTCCCAGAGTTTTTTCGATGAGCTGGAACTGCCGAAGCCCGATACTAACCTTGAAGTTGGTTCAGCTAGCATAACCGTACAGACTGCAACCATCATGAAACGTTACGAGGAAATTGTTCTCGGACGGATGCCCGATGCGGTGGTAGTTGTAGGGGATGTAAATTCAACACTGGCATGCTCACTTGTTGCCGTCAGGTACGGAATACCTGTAATACATGTCGAGGCCGGGCTCAGGAGCTTTGACCGCAGCATGCCTGAAGAGATAAACAGGATACTTACCGACCAGCTTGCCGATCTGCTACTTATTACAAGCACCGAAGCGCGTGATAATCTGCTTGCGGAAGGTAAGAGCAGTGAAATGATCAGGTTTGCAGGGAATCCGATGATCGATACACTGTTCAGGCTTCTTCCCATAGCGATGGCAGGCGGAAATCAGCTATCGGAAGAGCCCTTTGCGCTCGTTACACTTCATAGACCTTCGAACGTTGACGACCCCGACAGGCTGTCCGCAATACTGGAAGCACTTGGCGGCTTGAATGACCTGAAAGTGATCTTCCCTGCGCATCCGAGAACTCTGGGGCACATTTTCGACTGGGACATTGCCGTCCCGGACAGGATTTTAATTGAAAAGCCTTTGTCGTACCTTAATTTCATCAGGGCGCAGGCAGAGGCTTCTGTTGTAATAACGGATTCCGGAGGCATTCAGGAGGAAACGAGTGTACTCGGAGTGCCGTGCGTTACCGTAAGAACGAGCACTGAAAGGCCGGTCACCCTGGAGCTTGGAACAAATGTTCTGTGTCCGGATGTATCTGGAATAGAGGAAGCAGTAGCGAGACAGATAGAGAATCGTCCTGAACGACCGCCGAAGATCCCACTATGGGATGGGAAAGCAGGTATCAGGATAGCTGCCTTCATAGAAACTTTTATTGGAGCGAAGAGATGAAACATGAAAAAACGATTATTGTGATTCTGTTACTTATTCTTCCCGTATTCATTAGCGGATGCGGAAACGGGACAAGCGAAGGCGGAAGTCGGAACTCTGACCTGTACGTTACCGATGCCGACGCGAGTACTCAGAAGTTTGCAGTTTCGATACAGGGTGATGATGTAGGATATATGCAGCTGGATATTGAAGACCATGGAACTGATTCGCTCATGATAACGCAGACTATCAACTGGAACATGATACTCATGGGCAACCGGAGAGATATCGAAATGTCCATGACTGCGGTATCGGACAGGGAGTACAACCTGGGGCGCATGGAAATGCATATGTCCGACGGTTCGTCGAATATTACCATAAGTGCTTACAGGCGGGATTCTCTTCTGATTTCAGAAATAGGTACGGCAGGAAGAGTAATAGAAAATTCAACCGTTATAGAGGGCGATTATCTACCGGTTCTGGCCGATCTGGCATGCGCCTCAATGGAATGGACGGAAGGACAGGAGAGGACCTTCCAGTCCTTTGACCCCGCCAGCGGTATGATACTCTCATCCACGGCTGTATGTTCCGGTTTCGAAGAAGTATCTCTTCTTGGCGATACCGTAAATGCGGCCAGACTGAGACTCTCACAGATGGGAACCAGGAATACCGTGTGGGTATTTGAAGGCCAGATCATCAGGGAATTAGAAGAAGGCCTCGGTATGGACATGACACGTGTCCCCCCATCGCAGGGAGGCGATATTGTTGCAACCAGAGATCTCTACGAAGTGTTTGCCGTATCCTCAACTCCGATCTCGAACCCCAGAAGTACGGTGCAGAGAACCTTCGTTCTTCAGGGAGACATAGACTGGAGTCTGTTCCAGCTGAATATTCCACCGGTTCAGACAGCTTTTGAAAGCACAGTAACTATCTCGAACTGTGTTCCGATTGATATCGTTTCGTATCCCCCGGTTGTTCCGGAAGAGCTTGTAGCCTTTACACAGCCCGAGCCTATGATTCAGAGTGATGATTCAGTAATAATGGAGAAAGCAGCCAGCCTTACAGACGGTTGTACTGATGCGTGGGAAGCCGCCAGAAGAATTGCTTCATTCGTTGATACCAGTGTTGAGAACAGCCCTACTGTTTCCCTTCCTTCAGCAGTGGATGTAATGGAAAACCTAAGAGGAGACTGTAACGAGCACACCATACTCACCGTGGCTCTCGCTCGCGCGGCCGGGCTGCCCGCCAGGATCTGCGCCGGCATTGTATATCTCAACGGTTCATTCGGATATCATGCCTGGCCGATGATCTGGGTGGGAGAATGGGTAGAGATGGATCCGACATTCAGCCAGTACATTGCTGATGGAACCCATATCATCCTGGCTGTTGGAGATCTTGAATCGCAATATGTTGTCAACTCCGCAATCGGCAGACTTAGTATTGTCGAGCTGGAAATGGACTGATGGTTTCCAAGAACGAAACCAGGGCAATGACAAAGGCTCTGAAAGTGGCGGCTTATGGCAGAGGCAGCACTTTTCCCAATCCTATGGTTGGCGCTGTTATCCTTGACCGTGATGGTAACCATGTGGGAGATGGTTTCCACCGGAAATGCGGGGCACCCCATGCTGAAGTTATTGCCATTGCATCTGCGGGGGAAGCTGCGTCAGGCGGGACCATGGTCGTAACCCTGGAGCCCTGCTGTCATCATGGCCGTACCGGGCCATGTACCGATGAAATTATCAGGGCGGGGATCTCAAGGATCGTCATTGCTATGACCGATCCCGATCCGAGGGTGAGCGGCAGGGGAATAAAGCAGCTGGAGTCAGCGGGAATTGAAGTAGAAACCGGACTCCTCTCTGGAAAAGCGCATGAGCTCAACAGAGTGTATTGCCACTACCTTGAAACATCAAGAAGCTGGATTACCCTCAAGATAGCTCTGAGCCTTGACGGCAGGACAGCCGCGGCCGACGGAAGCAGCAGATGGATATCATGTGACAAATCACGCAGGCGTGTGCAGAGCATGCGAGCTTCTGCTGCGGCTGTATTGACAGGTGCGGGAACGGTACGAAAGGACGATCCTGAATTGACAGTCCGTCTGAATGATGCTCCGTCTCTAAGACAGCCTGTGCGAATAGTGGTTTCATCCACCGGTGATTTTGGTGAATCATGGCGGATCTTCAGGAACCCCGGAAGGGTAATAGTCGCTGTTCCGGAGGGTGTGGCGGCACAATTGGCCGAGTATACAGGTATACCCGGAGTGGAAGTATGGGAATTCCCCGCGAATTCCGGGATTCAGGGGATAAATCTCACTTCGTTATTTGAAAGAACAGCTGCTGACGGTATCGGCTCCATTCTCTGCGAAGCGGGAAGCGATCTTTCCACACGGTTGCTGAAGGATGAGCTTGTTGATTCGGTCAGCATTTTCACTGCGCCGGTGATACTGGGTGGAGAGGGAAAGCCCGCCTTGCAGCGGCTTGGAATAGATAGTATTGAAAACGCGATAAGGTTGGAAAATGTTTCATCCCGTCGCTCAGGATGCGATTTCATTACGGAGGGCCGCGTTGTTTACCGGGCTGATTGAGGACAGGGGGAAAGTGATGTCTATTTCAGGCGGCAGTCTGACCATTCAGACAAAGATCTCCGAAACCGCCTCCCCCGGAGACAGCATCGCTGTGGATGGCTCCTGCCTGACGATCAGCGATATCGGCAGCCGGAGCCTCTCATTTCTCTGCTCGGCTGAAACCGTATCAAGAACCATCATCTCCGGATACTATCCGGGCACTGAAGTTAATCTGGAACGGCCACTTAAGCTCTCTGACGGGCTGCATGGTCATATTGTTACCGGCCATGTGGACTCTACCGCAGCGGTTCTTAAAGTAGAGCGGAGCGGAGCGGGCATGATAGTATGGGTATCCTGTTCCGGAAAGAACTTCCTGCTTCTTGTTGAAAAGGGTTCCATAGCTGTCAGCGGAATAAGTCTTACTGTTGCCTCACTGACACCTGACAGATTCTCAGTTGCCCTGATACCGGAGACTTTGACAAGAACTACCGCGGGGAACTGGAAACCGGGTTCACGTGTGAACCTTGAATATGATATTATTGGCAAGTACGTGAAGAAGCAGACTGATGCAGTCATTGGAAAGAGACGGTTGAGAGATTACCTTGAACAGTAGCAGAATAGCCGGAGCAGTAGAAGCGATGGAAGCCATCCGCAGCGGGAAAATGGTTGTTGTGGTGGACGATGAGAACAGGGAGAACGAGGGAGACCTTATAATCGCGGCTGAGAAGTGCGATGCTGAGGCTGTGAATTTCATGGCCATGGAGGGCAGGGGCCTTATATGCCTTTCAATGGAGGAGGAGGCCCTCGACAAACTGGATATTCATGAAATGGTTCCCAGAAATACTTCCCTCCATGAGACCGCATTCATGGTGAGTATCGACGCGATTGAGGGAGTATCCACGGGTATATCCGCCCATGACAGGGCCAGAACAATTGCCGTGGCATTGGATCCAACCTCACAGGCGTCCGATCTGGCCAGACCGGGTCACATCTTCCCTCTGGCTGCGAGATCCGGGGGTGTTCTTTCCCGAACTGGTCATACGGAAGCCGCAGTTGATCTCGCCAGGCTGGCCGGACTCAAACCCGCGGGGGTTATCTGCGAGATCATGAGCCAGGACGGCTCCATGGCAAGACTTCCTCAACTCATTGAATTTACTGAAAAACACGGTCTTGTTCTCACATCGGTTGAGGAACTGGTTAGATACCGAAGGAAAACCGAAAAGCTGGTCAGAGAGACAGCCAGTTCAACACTGCCCACAGATTACGGTTTGTTCGGCCTTCGTATATTTGAGAGCATCACAGATGGAGATGTGCACGTTGCCCTGGTGAAGGGTGATGTGAAAGGCAGGGAGAATGTGCTTGTAAGGGTTCATTCTCAGTGCCTTACAGGAGATGTCTTCGCTTCCCGCAGGTGTGATTGCGGAAGCCAGCTTCATGCAGCTATGAGACAAGTTGATTCCGAGGGGCTGGGAGTAATTCTCTACATGGCGCAGGAAGGGCGTGGAATTGGCCTGGCAAACAAGATAAAAGCTTATCACTTGCAGGATCACGGGCTGGATACTGTTGAGGCCAACGAAGAACTTGGCTTTCCTGCGGACCTAAGGGATTACGGTACCGGAGCACAGATCCTTGCTGAACTGGGTCTCACAACCATAAGACTGATGACGAACAACCCAAGAAAGATCGTAGGGCTGAAGGGGTACGGACTGGAGATCACGGAGAGGATCAGAATAGAGGTTCCACCTACGGAAGAGAATCTCCAATACCTCAGAACGAAAAAGACAAAGCTCGGACATATGCTGGAGGGAGTAGATAATGACCTGGATTCATGAAGGTCAGCTTGATGGCACAGGGATCAAACCTGCTGTTGTTGTATCAAGGTTTAATAATTTCATTACAAAGAAGCTTCTTGACGGAGCTCTGGATTGTCTTGAAAGACACGGTGTTAATACCGATGATATTAACGTATTCTGGGTTCCTGGAGCCTGGGAGATTTCCCCCGTTGCCGTAAGGATTGCCGATACCGGGTTATTCGACTGCGTTATCTGTCTAGGTGCCGTAATACGCGGAGAAACCCCCCATTTCGAGTACGTATCCGCTGAAAGTGCAAAGGGCATTGCTCAGGCCGCCATGCTGGCGGATGTTCCTGTAATTTACGGAATAATTACCGCGGATACCATTGAGCAGGCTGTTGACAGGGCAGGGACAAAATCCGGCAACAAGGGTTTCGACGCAGCAATGACAGCTCTTGAGATGACAGCTCTTTACGAGCATGTAGTTGATCTGGAGGAATCTATTGACGCTGAAAGTGCTGAAGAGGAGCCGACAGAGTCGTAATGGGTGTAAGAAGCAGAGGGCGAAAAGCCCTTCTTCAGGCCAGGTACGCCGCGGAAGTGAACAGCGAATCACTTTCCGGTAACCTGGAGGATATCAGGCTGCTTCTGGAAGATCCGGACCTGGGACTGGGCGTTCCTCTGGATACGGAGGACTGGAACTGGGTTTCCGACCTTGCAAGGGCAGTCCACTATAACAGAACGGAAATCGACACAAGGATAGAAGGTGCTCTGGAGAACTGGACGCTTGACAGGTTAAGCCTTGTGACACGCCTGATACTCGAACAGGCGCTGGGGGAAATGTACTATTTCCAGCCATCCACTCCGGCTCCCGTTATTATTGACGAATCGATAAAGCTGGCAAAGGACTTCGACACGGATGAAACCCCGGGTTTTGTGAACGGAGTTCTGGACACTATCGTTAAAACCTGTAGCGAGAGTTCATCTCCCTGAGAAAGTAGTTCCATGCTGATAAGAATCATTTCTGATATCCACAGTAATCTCCAGGCTCTGGAGGCGATTCTGAATGACCCTCCAGGAAAAGAGGCGGACAGTACATTCTGCCTTGGTGATATAGTTGGTTACGGAGCAGACCCTTCCGCGTGCATCAAGAGGGTGCGGCAGGAATGCGATATCGTAGTTACCGGTAATCATGACGCTGGAGCAGCAGGCCGTGTATCACTGGACAGGTACAACTGGGAGGGAGCCACAGTTATCAGGTGGACCAGATCGGAGATATCCAGGAACGAAAAGGACTGGCTGTCCCTGCTTCCGTACTACGCTGAACACGAGAATTTCTTTCTCTGTCACAGCTACCCCGCTGATCCTGAAAGCTGGACGTATGTGCTTCGGCGGAATCATGCCCTCGAATCCATAAGCGTAAGGCAGGGGTATATTTCGCTTATAGGCATACTCACCTTCCAGGCTGCTGGATGGAAGATGGAAATTACACCGATGCATCAAAGGGAGATTTTTCAAAAGTAAGGATTGTTAACGTCGGCAGCGTCGGGCAGCCCAGGGACAGAGATCCAAGGGCGGCTTACCTTCTCATTGATACTGAAGCTGGAACCTGGGAACACCACAGGGTGAATTACAGTATCGATGACGCCGCCGCAAGAATAAGGGAAGCAGCGCTGCCCTCCGTTCTATGGAAGAGGCTTTACACCGGACACTGATGGGACCGGATGCCACTTGCGCCACTTACACAAATCACATTCTTTCATTATCGCTTATTCCTGATATATGGGAATCATTAAGATTCCGTCGGGCAATATTCGAGTTCCGGAGTTGTGAATTGGATTGATTCTCTGTGTCGTCTGTTGACATGATCTATAAGTTCATCCAGTGCCCTTTCAAAATCCCCTGCTGAATTCAAAAGAGTATGAGAATCTATTTCTCCCTCATCACCGATTACATAGGGCATTATCAGTTCGTGCAATCGCTGATACGTTTCCGTCATTTTCTCAGGTTCAAAAGGACCGTTTATGACTAAGGCTACATTCTCGATGTATTGAGTCCGGTATTCCTCATCATCCATCAGGTAGAGGATAAGCGGCCAATTGTCATCTACTTCCGTCAGTTCCAGTGAAAGAACGGGGAAATGACCGATATCGTCACGCAGAGCCATATTGTTGTCCCATGGAATCCAGGTGAGAAGGCCTGTGGTCGGATTATTGTACAGGTAATAGTTATGAAATGTCAGTCCGTAAGCATCCCAGTTCTGCACGATTGTATTGACCGCCAGCCACATCAGGAATACGTCAACATCGAATACTGATTCCAGTTTCTCTCTCCAGACAGCAGGATCAGTCAATCGCTCTTCTGAATGAAGAATATCAAACAGAAACAGAACATCACTCCAGTCAGCTTCATCCTGATTGGTCTCCTTGTCAAATGATGCTTCCGTAAAGGAGCCTTCCGCAAAGCTTGCTCCCCATCCATCAGGCTTGTATGCATTGCCGCTGTCATCTGCGAACTGCTCTTCGATAACAGTATCATCCACCACTTCAACCATGGTATAAAGACCGAAGTAGACCGGTCCTTCCCCGTAATCAATGTATATGCGATAGAATGCCGTATATGCGGATGGTACACCTGCTTCACGGAATATATCCGCTGTGACTTTCTCGCGAAGAAGCGAATTGTCCATGAAGTTGCTTGAAAGTGTCAGCTGTTTAAATCCGAAGAATCTCTGATCATCAGTCTGCGGGTAGTCATCCTCGAACTGATCAAAATCAAGTTTTATCGGAAGCTTCAGGTTTCCTCTGGCCCAGGTATCATTCAGGGAGGAATTTCCCTTAAAGCGAATACCGACATGATTCCATGTGATATTCTCAAATTCAATTGTAGCCTCAACCCATATCGGGTTGTCACCTGTTGCTGTTCCAGCGGGTGGTATCCCCTGTGCCGGGGGTGGAGGGAAAGGCGTGTTCCGACCTGGTGGGGGTGGGCCGTTTCGGGGAGGGGGCATCATGTTGCCTGCAAATCCTCCTCCTCCGGTATTTTCCCGGGCTCCGAATTCACCGCAAAGTTCAGTCATATCATAGAACATG
>JAIOSX010000082.1 GCA_021107345.1 Candidatus Aegiribacteria sp. | reverse complement strand
GTTCTGGCAATACAGTATTCCACAGAAGATTTCCCTCTATATCGTATGCATACAGACTATTACTGGTGGTTGAGTAAAACCGATCACCCGTATTCGATAATCCTACAAATCCTCCACCCCAGCTGAAGTCGTCCCGTGAAAGAACGCAGTTGAAATCGGAATCGTACATCCTCAGATAGGTGGAATGTTTCACAAGCACTGTTCCAAGGTTGGTTACGCGGATGCGGGGATTGCCGTGCAGGCCAATCTCAGATGAGAACAGAGGAATTGATTTGGCCGTACTCTCCTCAAGGTCGAAGAGGGTAAGCTTCTCATCCGTATTGCAGTATACGAGAAGATACTGACAGTTCGGAGAGAAATTCATCAGGTAAACATCACCGGAATATGGAATACTGCCTATAAGATTGTTCCCCTCAAAATGAAGGATGTTATCCTTGGCAATCAAAACAGTATGCCACTCAAATCCCTCATCTGATTCGCCTTCATAGACTGCACCTATGTATCCGTATTCCAGATCGATCAGATCCATGACATTGAGGCTCCATTCCGTAGTGATGCGGATATCAGGTGAGGTCCAGCTTGATTCTGATGTAATTGCAGGTGGGATAGCAAGCATGATCATGCTGATAATGTTAATAGGCATTTTTTCCTCTTTCGATATCTGTCATCACATATGGCTGGACCCAATAAACAGCTATTCCTTTGTATAAGGCGGCTTTAACCCTTTTAGCATGGGGTAGTGCTTGATATTGAGTGTCTTCAGATCCAATTCCTCAAGCTGTGCTGTTGCAGCGATTATTGCATCTGCGATACCGACACCATGAGACTTTGCGTAGTCCCGCTTATAAATACCGCCTAACCGCGCGATCTTCCCTGAAACAGGGGCAACGTGACAGAACGCGATGAAATCATCCAGGGTTGCGAGTTCCAGCTTGCCTTTAACACCGGCATACAGTTCCGCAACAACTATTGAAGACAGCACAATACCACCGGAACTACCTTTAACCATGGTAACCGCTTTAGCGTAACCTCGCAGGAAATCAATCATAACATCGGTGTCGATGAAAATCGGTTTGGACATGCAGTCAGTCCCGGTCCCACGATTGACGGGAAGCTCTGAAATCGGGAAGGTCATCACGATCTTTCCACATTCCCGCCGCATTATCCATTACTGCCCGATACCTGACATCATCAAACAGAGTGAGGAACCGATCAATAGCTTCGCGGATCAGTTCGCTCTGCTTTTTTCCACTTGTCTTTGCAAGTGCAGTCAAACCAGATCGCTCCTCTTCAGTCAAATATATCTGAGTGCGCACCATGCAATACCTCCATGTAATGTATACATCATGCTAATACATTACATTTTGGATGTCAAAGCTGTTATTGAATCTTCTATCTAAGCACAAGGAACGATCTGGTAAGTGTTCCTTCCAGAGGTACTGTGAGTTTCACGAAATAGATTCCGTTCGGAACCGCGTTATCACTTTTCGTTGTAGCGTTCCAGGAGATCGAGTGTGTTCCGGCCTCAAGTTCACCGGTTTCAAAGGATGTGACTACTCTGCCTGAGAGATCGTATACGGTTAACTCTGCCTTGCCCGCCATCGGTATGCCGAATTGAATCGATGCCATTGCGGTAACCGGGTTGGGTACAGGGCCGTTCAGGAAGAAGGAGAGGTCTGTCCCGGAGGGACCACCTTCGATTCCCACGGTCGCATCAGCGTAAGTTATATCGGGATATCTGTTGTGCGCCGTTGAGGTGATCGTCACTGCATTACTTCCCGGAATGGATGCAATGGTGAGGTTAACAATGCCGGACGCATCGGTATAGTCCGAATCAAGCAGTTCATCCGTATCGGAGTAATAGGCGGCGACAAGCGCTCCTTCGACAGAAGCTTTGGAATCGTCTGTAACTGTTACCTGGAAGGTTCCCGGCTCAATGACGGCAGCATGGGTGTTGGTCAGTAAAGAAAGGGGAGCCGTATCGTTGTATATGTCCGTTTCCGGGCATCCAAACAGGTGTGCCATCATTATCATGTCGTTACTGGTGCTGGTGCCGAAGTATTCATTGCACTTGAATTTGCCCCATGTATGGGCAGCCCCCAGATGATGCAGCTCCTCGGTGAAATAACCCCTGAATGTATGGATCTGCAGTGTGTCTCCCGTTCCGACCCATGTGTAGGTGGAGGAGCCCATGATGGTGATAGCTCCCCTGGGGTCGGCAATGGTTCCCTCCGAAAGGAAAGCTTCACAGAAGCAATAATAGTTATCAAATTCTCCGTTCTGGCAGCCTATGGTGTAAACCCAGGGCATTCTTCTGCCGTTTGTAAGGGCTGCTATGTGCGAAATGTTGAATCCTGTTGTTATCCATGCACTGGAACTTCCATGCCCAATGTAGGAGATCACAGAGCGGCCCTCGTTGATATCAGAGATGATCTGAGGTCTGCTTGGAGTTGTACCACCCAGCGCAGAGCAATAGAAGTCCGATTCGATGGCATGTGCCTGGAAGAGTTGATGAAGCCTGAGAGCTTCCTGGGGAGCCTCGAAATCGGTGCATGCCATGCTGAAGCCTTTCATGAACCAGTTCTCTCCCGTTGGCTGATAAGGATTCATTTCATTCTGATGTATCTTCCAGGAGATATATGCAAGGTCATCCGTATCGTTGCCGCAGATTCGGCCGATGTTCATTGATGGAAGAACTCCGGAGCCCACAACGGCATACTGATTATCCGCGGCATGAATTTCATAGTAAGGGGGAGGCCCGGTATACTGCGGAGTAGGTACAACAGTATCTTCACCCACCAGCATGATGTACTCAGGAGGGTTGGGCCAGGTGTTGAAAGCGTTCTCTATCCATGCATCGATGGCGCTGACCGTAGTTCCAATATCGGACAGCAGGCCTATTTCAACATTGTACCCCTTCTGTATCTTCCAGCTGATAAGATCCTGGGCTTCTCCTATGGATTCCCCTGAGCCGATGAACAGGTAACTTCCATCAACAATGTCGATATCCATCACAGGGCCGAAACCTATTACTTCTTCATAAAGCCTCAGAAAACTTCTGGTATATCCCCCGGGGCATCTTACAAGTTCGTTCTCTCCACTGCCGCCGATACCTTTTACATTCACCACAACTGAAGTCACGATAGAAACATCTCCGGTTACCGGGTTAACCGATACAGGATTGTAACGAATCCAGGCTACACGGATATCTCTGAGAATATTGATGGATTCCAGTTCCACTGAACTGGAGGGAAATGCCTGTGAGGCACTGTAAACGGAGTTGTCGATTCTGTAAGGGGAAGGTCCTCCAGAGTATGTAGAAGGCTGCTGATATGGTGCAATGTCGTACCGACCGAGGTACTGGCTCTCTTCAGTGACAATTTCAAGCTCAATATCGCCGTATGGTGGAATAAGAACCATTCTACGAATAACAGGCAGGTCGGGAGAGCCGACCGTTGCCAGAAAACCTCCATTGGAAGGTATGCGAAATACGCTGCCGGATCCAAAACCTTGCAGTTCGATTTCAATGCATTCCAGTGCGGAGAGATTGAATTCGATCAATTTACTGTTATCCGTGGATTCAAATAGAAGGACATCTTCGACCAGTGCAGGAGAGCGGAAAACGATCTCTCCCGATGCGAATGTCGCCGCAATAAGCACTATCAGAATTGCGAAATACTTCATTATCCAGCACTCCTGTCCGTTGCCATGGAATGGTTCTAAATGAATAAGTAATAGAAGTATCCTTCTGAATTGCACTTATGTCAATAATCAATCCTGATCGAAAAAGCGATGATGGGTTATGAGGTACTTGCTACAAATCGAAATTTTTCCTGCACCACATGCCAAGAAAACGGTCAATGACAATATACCCACCTCCCATGGATGTTGTGATAAGATCATGAGAAGTAAGATAGCCTATAGCTCTCCCGGCACTCGATGGTGATGTGAATCCGTAATTTCTGAGGACTGCTCCAGAGTAAGGGGAATTCAGGGGGTTCTCAAACGCAATTGCTCTGAGCATACGTTTCGACTGTTCCGGGAGAGAATCCCATAACGTGTGGTAAGTTGAGTTTTCTCTTTCCAGCAGAATATTCAGTGCCTGCTCCAGCATATCATCTGATATTATGCTCTGGGGTTCGCATACGTCCCATAAGGACGAGCAAAGCAATTGAGTATAAAATGGATGACCGGAGGTTATATCAAGGAGGTTATCTGTTATTATGCTGGAAATATCCATTCCGGTGGATCTGAACTTTCCGGATATAAAGGGAATCCAGTGTTCATTCTTGATAGCTTCAATTGGATAATGTCCTGCACTACGGTAAAGTGGGCTGTTTGAATCAAGAAACATCTCCTTTATAAGATGTGCACGACTTCCACAGAAGAACCAGGCAATATCGCTTCGTTCCTGCACTACACTTCTTATAAGACGCTCAATCCTGTCATCACCGAGAAGCCGGATCTGCTGAAATTCGTCAAAGATGACAACGAGCCTACTCTCCCTGTTTGAATCGGCTATTTTCCATGACGCTTTAAGAACATTCTCGAGCTGACTGGAAGTCAATTTTCCAGCACTTCTTTCAAACGTTAAAGAAGGTCTTCCATCGTCGCTTATTGTTACAGCGGGAGATAGACCATCAAACAGTTTTTTGACCCTCTTCAAGATACCTGCAGAACCTTCTGCTTCCGCGAACCCTGAGGCACAAACATTTACGAAATCCGCAGCATCAACACATTTCCAGACGTTAATCAATGCGGATACTACATTTTTCTCTGAGAATTTCGCCATGACCTTTCTTAAAAGAGAGGTTTTTCCAATGCGCCGCTCACCGTGGATAAAGAGCTTTTCTCCGTTAAGACCAGCACGGAAGAGGTCATCTATTTCTTTTCTCCTGTTGCAGAACTGCTTTCCAGTGACGATACCACCATATGAGAAAGGATTTGGCATATTTACCTCTTTATCCAGCATTACACATCTTGCGTTACGCACATAGTGTAATATATAAATCGTTACTGGTCAACCCGGTTGTTCCCCTTGCTACGGCGAATAGAATGTTTCATCTTTCAACTGAGATCCTTCCTGACAGTGGATTACTCCTGGAGGAGAAATAAGTGAGATACTGCTCGAATGCATTAGCCGGAATTGTTGTAACAATATCTTCAATAATGATACTGATCGGATGCGGTGCTGATGAAACACCTCCCGAGCTTCCACTCATAGAGTACAAACTCGTTATTACCGACTCGATAGGAGTCGAAATCGGCAACGATGAATACATTCTCGGATGGCCTGTAAACCCGACACATTCACCAGATGGTAATATCGTGTTTGCTGACAGAATGAAGCATGCTGTATTCATTTACACACCAGAGGGTGAATTCATAAGATCCTTAGGCAGGGAAGGGGAAGGACCGGGTGAATTTAACGATCCGGGCGTCATTCAATTCTATTCCGATGGAAGCATGCTTATCAGAGATCGGGGCGGAATCAGCTTATTTAGCAGCAACTACGACTTCGTGAACCGGATGACCTGGTCGTTTATTCCTCCGTCTTTAATCACTGCGCTGGACGGCGGCGGTTTTATAGGAAAGATGGTCGAATTTCATTCTGAAGATGATAAGATCATGACTGTTTCAACCCTCGCACGTTGGGATGATGATCAGGAACTAACTGTGGAGTACTTCAGTATTGAGTATGAATTTCCTATTCCAAGTGAAGTAAGCGACTTCTCCATATCCAGAGAAAATAACATTATCTCCTGTGCCACCCGCGATGGGCGGGTCTTCTATTCCCGATCTTCAATAGATGAATTCGTTATCCATGGATGTGAACCTGATGGAACTCCATTCCTTCATATAGTGGATGATAGTTTCCATAGGGTAAGAAAAAGCGAGGAAGATATTCAGACTGAGAGGGATACCTGGAACAGCTACGTCCGCATGATGCGTGGGGATTCATCACCAAGCAGGCCATTTACAGTGGATCCATATAGACAAATTATCAGTGATATGTTCACTGATGGTGAAGAAAGGCTGTGGGTAAGGCTAGGATGCTACCCGGGAATTGTCTTTCGCGTGTACGATTTCAACGGTGAGATTCTCTTCAATGCCATGGTAGAGTATCATGGAAATCCGACTGACCTTAACAGCTGGGAAATCACCGGGGATGAGCATGGATTTCTCGCAGTCAATACATCGCAAGAGTATTCACAGAAGGTCTATATGCTTATTCTTATTGAAGTTGAATAACGCTTCAGTCCCGATCTGACTGAATACGATAAGCGTCGTTTTCTGCAGACGGAAGGATTTCATTCAGTTAGGAGGTTACACTGAACAGAAACTGTTTGCGGAAGATGTTGATTTTATTGTGCGACTGATCGTGGGAATACTCTTTGAAGAGAATATGTGAGATACTGCTTGAATACAGCAATTGTAATACTCATAACGATACTCTGAATCTTCCTCTGATCAGTCGTCTGGGATCTCTCCGGCTTTCTTAAGCGTAATCTTGGCCATTAGTATCCGTTCCATATCAGCCATGACCCGAAGAATGGATTCGCGAGTCTGTAAGCTCCTTTGTGGCGATAGATGATTTTCAGTTTAACGAGACGTTTGAGGGCCGCCTGAACCGATGAAGTGGTTCGAATCCCCGTTTTCTCCAGAAATTCTGACGAAAGGGTTTTAATAGAATCCGTTTCCGCAAGCACAATAAGACACCTGAGCTGCTGACCTGTAAGCTGGATAAGTGTGGCTTCGTAAGCTTTTCTCTCACGAGCAAATATCATATTCAGACCGGGAGCCAGATGCTCCTTCGTTAGTTTTTCATCTGCCGATGTTGTGTCCCAGATACACGCACAGAGTTCCTGTACATCACCCGGTATGTTACCCGCCATCCGGATGGCTGCATCAACAGTTTCGGCTGAAATGTCTCTCCTGCCTGATGCGAATTTCCTTCTGAGAAAGGGCACAAAGGTTTTACCATCTATAGGTCCCACCTCCAGTGCGGCTGCTGACTTGAAGAAAGGACTTTCCGGATCTGTGAAGATACCATTCATTTGATTCCTGACGCTGCCTGCGAAGATGAAGGTGATATTACTCTGGAACTGTATCCTGCTTCTCATCAATGCAAGGGCTTGGGCCGATTCTCTGATATTCAGAACATCCTGAAACTCATCGAAGGCAACGACAAGTTTCTTTTTCCTGCCGAGTTCAGCTATAAGATCAAGAATTCCCTCGATGGTGTCCGGCTTCATTCCTATTCTCGAATCGAAGGATACGGTTGGAAATCCTGTGACCGGGTTCATCGACAGCGATGGTCTGAGATGAGAAAGGGTATTCATAAGCTTCCTCTGAAATCCAGCCCTGCGTTCCGATCTTACTATGGATGTTATCATCCGCCTGCACAGATCATCGATTATTTTTACTTCGAGCAGATCGATATAGAGTAGTTTGTAACCGGAAAGCCTTCTAAGGGTTTCATGTATAAGAGATGTTTTGCCCGTCCGTCTCTCACCCTGTAGAAATACATTCTGTCCGGTATCTACAAAATTCATGAGCTGTTTGAGCAGCGAGGGTCTTGAACAGAAATCTCTGTCGCTTACAACCTGACCATACCTGAAAGGATTCATTTCGACGCCTCCCTATTACGTAGATTAACATAACGTAGTTTAGCGTTACGTCAAGTTACGTAATGCATACGGTCGAGAATGCGTAGCTCGTTACCTATTCCAATACCTCATCTGTCTGGTTCGGGAGAGGGTACCACCTGGATTTTATCATTTGCCTTTCATCATGTATGCCGGTCTTTGTTCATGGGGGTTTCGCCAGGTGCGAACCGCTTCGAGCATCACAGGCTCATTGGCAATACTCAGCACAAAAGCTTCCCAGTGATCTTCACGCATGAGCGCGTAGTCCCGACTCAGGGGCAAAAAGTATTGCTCTGCCAGTTCGGGGCTGAGGTACATCGCAACCTCATCCTGCAGGATACCCGCTGTTATGCGCCAGATCCGCTCGCGGGGAAAGTATTCCTCCGGTGCCCATGGCAGAGCATCAACTTCAAACGTATAGGTGATCATTTCGGCGAGTGCTTTATGAGCGATGATGAGTTCGCAGTCAACATCGGCTAAAGACGCAATACTCTCTGCGGCAAGTTCTTTGTAGAATGCGTAGGGTGGGTCATGCAGCTCGGGGTTGTATGAATTTCCCGTGTACAAAGAAGATGCCAGCAGTGCCACAAAAAGCAGCACGAGTATTGCCTCCTGCCTCAATGTCCTCTCTATAGGTCTGTATCGGAGGATTTTTTGCACCCCTAAGCATATGTACGGGATACAGATCAGCGGAAAGATCAACAGCGTACAATAAAAGAGCCTGTAAGAAAGACCTGTGAGTGAAAACCTGAAGAAGGGGAATAGTCCTGTCAGACCGATCAGGATCAGGATGTAATACTCCCTGCCATGGCGCATGAAGCTGAATCTATGCCTGTTGAGCAGCAGTGCGCCCGTTATGAGCGGCAGGGCGCTTGCAAAAAATATCTCTACGATCCAGGCTGCTGAAAGCTTGAAAGTACCGAAGTTCTGTATGAACGCCAGGGGTACAAAAATCGGACTGAGTGAGAAATTACTCGTGATTACTTCCAGATCGTAGAATGAAAGAGCCAGGGAGAGTTTACGGAAGAGGGCTAAAAAAACAAACAGGGGCGCGAACAGTAGTAATTTTCTCCAGTGTTTTTGCAGCCAGGATCTGGCGGCACAGCCCGGCTCATGCTTCTTTTCAGTCCACAGATACCGGAACAGGGGTTTTACAGAAGGGGCAAAATACAGCACAAGGAAGAATAGAGAGAGTATCGCGGTGAAGCGGTGAGTGAAAAAGGTCAACAAAAAAAGGAGAAGTACTCCAAGCATTCTCGCAATCAGACTTCTTGTTGATACGTTCTTGTTCGAAGAGGGTAATTCCCGTCCTTTCCAGATACGGCCGGTACTGTATACCGAAGCCATGAAGAAAAAGAACAGGGCAAAGCCCAGGAGGTTCTTGGGAAACTGTGTAAA
>JAIOSX010000159.1 GCA_021107345.1 Candidatus Aegiribacteria sp. | reverse complement strand
GAGCTGCCCTGCTACCATGGGGCCGAATGACTCAATATTCGCATACATATAGAAGCTTCCATCAGGTATACTCTGTAGATTTGAGGAAAGGTTACCATCAATGTTCTCCAGCATGTTCTTAAGCCCTGCTCTGCTGCCGGCTCCGAGAAGCAGCCCATTGGTGTGGCAGAAGTAGATGTTACCAAAATCAACAGCTATCTTACTGACATCGTAACCTTCAAGCGGTTCTCCGGCTTCCGGAGTTATTCCGATATTGGCCCAGAAGATATCCGGATCCGTTACTGCAAGAGCCGCTCCAATGCTCTGGGGCATCATGCTCTCCATATAGAACACTGCGCTTCCCTCGATATCGACACCCAGCCTGTTTTCAACTTCGGACATGTCCGCGCAATCAAGAGCGGAAAGAATCCATCCTGAGAGCGCATTCTCACCCAGAAGAGGTACGCCTGAAGCGTAACAGTCAATTGATGAGATGACGGCTGCAGGGTTGAGCACGGCTATGGAAAAGAGAGTTGTTTCAGGTAGCACATCAAGAGGAGAGGCTAAAGAACCTTCCTCCGGCTGCGCTCCGCATGCAACTATCAGAGCCGTAATTAAAATCGATAATATTGAAATTGCTTTCATGATTCCTCCAAACTGAACCAATTACGAACAGTGTACTTGCTCTGTTGACATAATATTATACATGATTTCTGAAATATGCCAAAAAATGAATCTATTCATATTATTTCGGGTTTCCAAATCATGCTCGCGCAATTAGAATATGACTATGAAAAACGAACCGGATCTATTTTCCACTGCCGTATACAGTGGAGAAGAAAGCAGAATACTTTATCTGGACACCGAAACCACCGGTGTGGACACTGAAACAGCTCATATTTGCGAAGTGGCTTTCCTTCTCAGCACCTACAACGGGTTCAAAAGAGATCCACAGAAGGATATCAGAATAAGTGAGCTGATACTTCCCCCGGAACCTGTGCCTCCCGAAGCTTCAGCAATTCATCATATAACCAACGGCATGCTGGCGGGAAAACCCGCTCTTGAGGATATTTCAGAGAGAATAGACGAACTTGTCAGTAAAGCTGACTTTATCTCCGCACATAATGTACCTTTCGACCTGACTATATTGAAAAGACAGCTGCCGGAGGTTTTCGGGAAAATTGAGGAAGGTATGAAACTCGACTCCCTGAGACTGGCAAGACACATCTGGCCCTCTGTACCTTCACACTCCCTCCAGGCTCTGAGGTACAGGTTCGATCTGGATGTGAATATCGCTGGTGACGCTCACAGGGCAATGTTCGATACAGAACTGGTCCGATCCCTGATCGAGTACATCATTAGGATGGATCTTGTAACTCCGGACAGCTGGATGGATCTTGTAAAATATACGCAATCAGCTCTCGAGATCAAGATATTCTCCTTCGGAAAATATCGTGGAAAACTTGTTGAGGATATTGCAGCTCAGGATACGGATTACATTAAATGGCTTCTCAGGCAGAAATGGATTCCGGCTGATTACCCTGATCTGTACCATACTCTACTTGACAGGATATCTGGAAAGGAAGGAAATCCATGAACTTTCCGCCTAATGACGCGTATATAGTTGAAGGTGGGAAACCGCTTTCCGGAATCCTTGAGCCATGCGGCAGCAAGAACGCAGCATTGCCTATACTTGCGGCCTGCCTTCTTACCGACAAAGATGTTACTCTGCATAACATTCCAGATATCAGTGATGTCAGAACTATGATTTCACTTCTTCAGAGTATCGGTGTTTCAGTCACTCGTCTGAGCAGTAGTTCTATGCGATTTAACGCATCCACTATCAATCCTGATACCATTGATTCGTCAGCCTGCAAGGAGATAAGGGCTTCAATTCTTCTGGCAGGGCCGCTTACGGCCAGAACAGGTCGTGCTAAACTGCCTCCCCCGGGTGGAGACATTATAGGAAAACGAAGACTCGACACTCATTTCCTCGCTCTTGAACAGATGGGAGCAGATGTAGGTTTTTCAGGCAGCATGCTCACTTTTTCGGCAAAGGGGCTTACTGGCACATCTATTTTTCTTGATGAACCTTCGGTTACAGCCACCGAGAACGCAATAATGGCCGCAGCGCTTGCTGATGGAGAAACTGTGATCTACAACGCAGCCTGCGAACCAAACGTTCAGGATCTGGCGAATATGCTTATCTCAATGGGCTCGAAAATAACCGGTATAGGAACCAACCGTGTATGTATCACCGGATCGGACACACTCCTGAATGGCACAGATCATATAATCACGCCTGATCATATTGAGATAGGGAGTTTTATTGGACTTGCGGCATGCTGCAACGGGGTGATTCGAATACCCAATGTACCGTCGAATATCTTAAGACCAACCATGAACGGCTTTTCCAAGCTGGGCATTTCAGTTCAAACCGATGGAGAATACCTTGTCATCGATGGCACGCAGGAACTTGTGGTCCAACCTGACCGTGGTGGTTCAATACCCACCGTGTACGACAGTCCTTGGCCTGGATTCTCTCCTGACCTTACAAGCACTGCAGTGGTTGTAGCTACCCAGGCAAGGGGAACAACACTGGTTTTTGAGAAGATGTTCGAAAGCAGGCTGTTCTTTGTCGATAAACTTGTCGCAATGGGCGCTGGAATAATTCAGTGTGACCCTCACAGAGTGGTTGTCTCAGGACCCTCAAGACTACATGGAACAGATGTCATCAGTCCGGATATAAGAGCAGGGATGGCTCTTCTAACGGCCGCCTTATGTGCCGAAGGCACCAGTATTATCAGGAACGTGCACCAGATCGAACGTGGTTACGAAAACCTGGTACATAGATTGGTAAACCTCGGTGCCAGAATAACTTCAGGGCCAGACAGCAAATCCCTCTGAGGGCTCATATATACGCTGAAAACATTGAAATATTGGAGCAACACTATGAAATTCTCTCTATTCACAGCTATACTGATTGGAATACTGGCTTCCTGCGGGACAAATCCGGCAGAACCTGAACCATGGCCTGATGGGGCTTACCTTTATCTGTCCAGTACTTATGCCGACACTGCCCTTTCATGGTCTCCGGGCGGAAGTATTCTGCTGTTTTCCTCCTACGCTTACACGTCTTACTGTATTCTGGCTTTTGATGGTCTCACCAATCCCATCCCCATCGCTGCTTCAAGTAGTGACGAATCTTCCGGACCCAACGGCTGCTGGAGCAACGACCAGGGATTGATTGTCTATACAACCTATAATACCGACTCGACCTCAACTGTTAGAACCGTTCCCGGAAATCTCGTAGCTCTGCTGGTTGTGATCAACGACGGCAGGAACCATCTCCATCCCACCTGGACTGCGGATGAAGATTCCCTTCTCCTGTGTACCTATGAGAACGATCACTGGGGACTATGGAAAACCGTCTATCACGAAGACTCTCTTCTTACCCCTGCTGAGTTCTATACGCCCCAGTACGACTGCCTGCGTCCATCCTATTCACCTGACGATCAATGGATACTTTTCGAGCTTTCACATGGCAGTCATTCGGATATCTGGCTTATCAGACCCGACGGCTCCAATGCACATGCGGTAATCGAAGATTCCTACGATAATATTCATCCATGCTGGGGTCCGGAAAACGACTGGTTCGCTTTCTCTTCAAACAGATCCGGTAACTACGAAATATGGGTCAGCAATCTGGACGGTTCCACCCTTATTAAAGTAACTGATGATCCTGATGATGATATTTATCCTGCATGGAACCCTGAACACGGCTGGTTCGTTTTTTCCTCGAACAGAGACAGCGGAGATGTAAATTTCGACATCTTCAGTATTGACGCTCCCTCCTATTAGTTAGCCGGGGCCGGGCGTCACTTCTGGTTACTTAAAGCATAAGTGACCAGAAGTGACGCCCGGCCCCTAACAAGCAAGCCCCCCCGGCAATGCCGGGGGGGCTTCCAGTTTTCAACCTGATACTAGTTGTTGAGCATGAACTCAATTGTTGTCATCAGGCCTGTGACAAAGTCAGGATCGGCCGGGTTAAGACCCATGCCCTGTCCCTCACTTATGCATGTGAACCATGCGAACTTGAAGTACTGCCGGGCGAAGGCCATAGCAGCGGCCGTACCCTTCAGCTGAAGGTTGGATATTGATTCGCACGCGTCGTATTGAAGACCGTGACCGAAGTCGTAATCACCATTCTGCTTATCAAGCGTCCAAGCGCTTGCACAGCACAGCAGGGGATCTCCATTATCACCCCTGATGTCCTGCAGCATGCAGGAACCTGCAAGAGCGTCCCAGAAGAACTGCCCTCCTGCGGCACCTGTCTGATAGAACACACGATAATCGTAGTTGATCTGTTCATCGACGCTGATCCATGTGTAATAATCATCGTCACTGATTTCCATCGTTACGCGAGGAACGGTTATATACACCCATCCACCGGCAATACTGTCTACTTCACAGTTAGCCGTGGTGTAACCGTTGACAACTACAAACATAGCTATCACACCGCTATTAAGAGGTTTGAAGCGGTAAGACATCGGAGCATTGCCGACTATGCCATTGATCTGTTCTCCTACCCATACAATACCGGAGTCAGCGGTCTGCTCGAGTATGGGGTCCAGGATGCTGGGGGACAGACCGGGGTGCAGACAATCAAAGATTGTCCACATAGTATCCTGAACCTGATATTCAGTGTATCCGCTCAATGGATAGTATCCTACCTGGTTCTGAATTGCCATGAAGAAGTACTCGTCTGCAATTCTCCAATAGTCAGGCAGATACAGCGATGACCATCCGGCGCCAATAAAGGCTTCAACCTCTGATGGGCCGATAGCGATGGCATCGAGGAAGTAATCAAGTGCCAGCTGGAAGCTTCCATCTGCGTAGGAATCCCAGCCAAGCTCAATAAATCCCTGATATCCTATCGTATCCGGAATATCCGTGGGAAGCTGATCTCCACAACCACCAAGCAGTACGAGGGAGCCCAGGATTGCTATTGTTACTATCTGTTTCATTTCTCCCTCCTTCCTACTCTATCCGGAGCATTTTCTGTGTAACGGTCTCTCCGCATGCCTGGAGTCTGCAGAAGTATACTCCTGCGCCCACTGCATTACCGGTTTCGTCAAGACCATCCCACATGAGTGTATGTTCTGCAGCCTGCATCTCAGTATCGTTAAGAGTCCTGACTGCGCGGCCGCTTAGATCGTAGATTGTTACGCTAACACGTCCCGAGGAGGGCAGAGAGAAGCGTATGGCTGCCTCTGCGTTGAAGGGGTTGGGATATGTTCCTCCGAAGTGGAATTCAGCAGGGATCTCAGGGGAAACAACCCCTGGAGCCTGTCCGTAAACGTAGTTTCCGCCTTCGGATACCAGAGCGCACATTCTTCCATTCTGATAATAACTGTCCAGCTGTTCCCATCCGTATGCTGTATAACGATATACAGCGCCTTCTGAGCTTTCAGCCGGGAAGGACAGTGTAGAATTCACACCGGGGATACTTACCGGACCGGCGTTTATGCCGGTCATCATATCCACTACATCCTGAGCGTAAACCTGCGTATCCATGGAAAGATCGAGGATATTGGATTCGCAGAGACTCACCATGGTTCCCGGGGCAGCTGCCCCGGCCATGACATCAAGATGGATAGCGTTGATACTCAGCGATAAACTACCAGTCGTTACAAACCCGACACTTATTTGTCTGCTGTTGCTGACTGAGAAACCGCTGCTGTCATATCCCGCTATACTGAGAGTGTATTCTCCGGTTTCCCAGGCATTGAATCTAGTGTCCCAGATTGTATCCCAGAAATTACCCATTCCGACTACACTGCTGCTGTCACCGGTTGTAGCGGTGAAGACGGGACCATACCAGTCGAAGCCTTCAGGTATACTGTCAAATAGAGTAGTGTAGATGGTCATGTATTGGTCGTTGACACTATTCTGATGGGACGCCAGAAGCAGTTCAGGAAGATCCGAATCCTGAGACAGGATATAGGGAATGCCTAGTGCTCCGCCCGGGTTGTTGTTGGTTACAATGAGGTATGCGTTGTCACCGTCAAGTTCAAATGATCCGTTGAATAGATTATCCAGTGATACTTCTTCAACTGATAGTATCTCTACGTCGACGGTATCCAGAGATACAACAATTGCAATCCAATTACCGTCTATAAGAGATCCGGAGCCGTTATCATCAGCAAACGCTCCGTTGAAATAAACATTGGAGAAATTGGTGTAGTCTCCTGTAAACTCGCAGTACTGTGAAGCCCAGATATTTGATTCCATACCTGTTCCGGGCATCCATACAGGCAGAGGATAATCTCCGCTGTCGAATCGTCCCTCAAAGGAGGTTCCCTGGCCTATATGAGTGAAGCTGGTGGAGGTATCCGAGAATATCTCGTATGTGTAGATCCCGCCACTCATATCGTCTCTGTAGTCGTTCGTAAGGTTGCAGACAAGCCAGTCTATGTAGATAGGAACTACATTTGTCTGGATAGCTATACTGTCGGCTATTGAAGAATCAATGGCATTTGCCACGTTGAGCATATCAGTATAACCCGACTGGGCAATTGCTTCCAGTACATCGTCTCCCTCGCGTTGTGCGAGGTACATGAACCACAGGAATTCCTGCCCTCTCGATTTGGCATAATCCTGGGTCCAACCACCGGATTCGTAGAAGGTAAGGTCGAAAAATGAACATTTTTCGAATTGGCCCAGGTCATAGTAGAGACCGAAGTTGCCCGAGGTCGTTCTTGTTATACCATAACATAAATACTGACAGGCGGCACCGAGTCCTCGGACGACCCACTGTTCTTCAACAGGCTGAACGGATGTCCGTATCAGCATCCCAAGACCGTTGGGTATGAAGAATCGCCTCAGCCCTTTGGCTATTGGGAGAGTCGTTGTCATATCTGAGTAAGTATGCAGGTTTATGTAGAAAATGTCCTGATTGTTGAAATCACCGCTTGCACCGGTTGTATCAACATCAGCTGGATTAACGTAAGCCATGACTCTTCTGTCTGTAGGACTTTGCAGATACACGTCTCGTATGGTAGCCATTACGATCCAAATTCTCGGATCGTTATCTGTATCCGGTACATCACCAAGATATTCGGTGACGGTACCATATACATCGACTCCGTTACCTTCAAATTCAGCAGTCAGAGTGTCAAGTTCGCCCTGTGTTATCAGGTTGTTCCAGACAATCGTATCCTGAATTCCTGGGCCAGTGCCTTCAGGAACCGATACAGAATCCTGTACCAGCCAGTAAGCATTTTCAGTGACGGCACGGCATGTAAACTGATGTTCCTCAACAGTAAGGGGGAACTCCGAAAGATCGGGAACTTTCAGCATCACCGTGTCCCCGACACTCATGTCAGCATTAGCCACACCGAATCCCAGTACCGGTAACAGGAGCGCTGTCAGGATGGTTTTGTAACCAATCCTGAGCGGTCCCGCAAAGATTCTCATATTTGACCTCCTATTTCGGCGGCTGCAAACCGCACAAACAAAACTAAATGCCTCATTCTGTCGTTTAAGTATTTGGGCATCTTTCCTCTATCACCTTTCATTACAGGGAGCCTCATTCGCCAGCGGGTCTTGAAGAGACCGGCGAAATCATACTCTCCCAGTTCGTATAACTGACTTCTCCTTCAACTGAGGAATAAACCTGTTCGTAATTTCCGGTCCCGTTTCTGTCGGCGAAAACAAAACTCTCGTTCCCGCCTACATAGTAGTACCAGATTTCATGTGGAACCTGTCTTCCCTGAAGGAGAACTGATTCAATATCATCGGGCGGGCCGTAGATAACGTATACCCTTCCCCGGTCGGTTCTCCAGCTTTCTCTCTGAACACTCGTATATTGGTTGCTCTCCTCGCAACGTTCCTCGAATAGTCCGCGTTGTTCGGGAGCCCACTGCCAGTAGGCGGAGTAGAACCTCTTTCTGGCATCCTCATCAAGGCTGTCATAGATAGAAGCCTCGGTGGAAGACAGAATAAGCCTGAAATGATCAGGGTAAGGTATCTCATCCAGTTCACCAACGGATTCACTGATAAAATCATCCTCAGATTCCATATTCCTGCCAACAATGAGATACTTGTCTGTTTCGAGGGTATCATTCTGTGCTACCAGGCTGAATACAACTCTGTGTAAACCCGAATTGCGTACTGCGTGGAGATCAAGACTGTCCACCAATCCAACAGCTTCCGCTCCTTCGGGCATCTCTAATGATACCCAGGGACGGGCGAAAATCGTCTCACCTGAGGACGTCTCGAGACGGCCCTGCAGCTGGACTGAACTGCCACCATTGTTATAGATCTCAATGTAATAGTACACCATATGTTCCTCAGGAAGTGTAAAACTTCCGTCAGCCGCCGGGTATACAAGAACTTCTCCCTTTCTCAAGGGATTTGTTGATTCGTCCGGCGATGGAACTACTGCACGGGCAAGTTCAATCTCACTGAGAGTTCCTATGTCTCTAACTGTCAGATCCCTGGTTACAACTCCCTCTTTTCCGTTGCCTGCGTCCGTAACGGTAACTACAAGACAGTAATTACCCGGAATCACCGGCAGGACGATGCTGTTCACAGCAGACCTTCCCGGAGCCCAGATGGCTTCAGAATTCCACTGATCAAAAGCGGTAGTATCCCCGCTTTCAGAGATCATCGCCAGAGTCGTTGTAAATTCTACAATCGAATCCTGATCAGATGAAAACTGGTCAAGATCCAGATGTTCATAGATCTCCAGCCCCATGGTTTCTGCTCCCGCGAAGTTGAACAGTGCAGTGTCTATTCCAAATCGAATATCCCCACTGCTGACAGACGCCAGGTCTGAACCGCTCAAAGCTGCACAGAATACCAGCATGACGAGGAGTTTAATGCCTCTCATGGATACCAAGAACCTCCTCCCAGTCGGTTTCGAGTTCGAATGTTCCGCAACCGTTATAATCGATGAATAACACTTCTATAGGCGGCGAGAAGTATGTCCATACCTGTGAGGGTCTTGAGGCTGTTTCAAGGGGTCTGGAGTCAATTATCTCGGGTTCTCCGAGCAGGGCGAAAACCCATCCCTGATCGGTAGTGATACCCATAGTATTGAGCATTGAGAAGTTTTCCTCTATATAGTCAAGCCTTGCCAGGTACATTTCCAGGAACTCATTCTGGACAGTAACAGGTGTTGGATCCCTTTCCTGCCAGAATTCCGCCATCACAGCCCTCCTGCTGGATGGTCCTTCCGCATTTTCCAGTTCCCTCAGTTCCGAGGAATGAGCGATGGGTCTTATTAGAATCTTTGTAAGATCAGGATTCTCTCCCCATACATCCCAAGCCTGGAGAAGCTTCAGGTCCGCTCTTGAGGCTGAAGTTATTTCGCCATCAGAAACGATGACGGCAAGTATTTCGTACTTACCCGCATCGAGATCAGTGATGTCAAGCATTGCGCTTCCTATACACCTACCATCAGAGACTGCGAGATCCATCCAGCCTTCTCTTCTGGTAACGCCGTTTTCATCCCGAAGGACAAATGCGGCAACAAGAGTGTCTGCCTTTTCAGCTTCCGTCTGTGGAGAATATACATTCCAGAGAACTTCAGTTATACCTGAAGATCTCTGATAAGACCCTCCGGATATCTGCAGGTTGCCTGATGACCAGGATGTACTGTCCAGGAGTGGAAGTTCGATGGTTTCCTCCCATTCAATACTTCTACCTGATTCCAGGTCTCCAACCATTACAGTAAGCAGATGAGTTCCAGGCTGCACTCCGGATATCGATAATTCCTCATACAGTGGCAATTCACTTCTGTTCACCGATCCGCTGTTTCTTACAGCGAAATCACTATCGACAGCAGCGGCAACTTCCCAGAAGGCCATTTCACCGCCATTCTCCATAACAAAGAGAAAATCATCTTCGATGAAATGCACTGAGATATGTACAGTACCACCTTCCTGCCCACGGGCAGGTTCAACGTTCCAGAGAACCTGGAACCCGGTGATAACCATAAGCACCATCGCAAGAAGCGTCATTCATTCCTTCCGACCGGGGCAGGATAGTTACCTGCCCCGTATGCTGCCAAGTCAGCTAAAATGCAAACCCCAGGCTGGCTCTGTGAACCATATCAAGCCTGTTCCAGTCCGCATAAGCATAATCAAGTGATATCGTCTTTCCGCCAAGCGGGATATTAAATCCGGCTCCAGCGGTAAGACCCTCTTCGTCTGTGTTAATACGATAGCCGCCTCTCAGGGCGAACATATTTTTATACCAGTACTCGGCGCCTATAGCAAGCTGCTCGACGTTGTCGTTCGGATGGATACCATCAATTTCAACCGTCAGGAAATGAGGGCCTCTATTGATAACGTCCATGGCCATGCCAAGCTTGAAAATCATCGGCATTGAGTAAGGCTTGTAAGTTAGCGTCGAATCTTCTCCGCTGTGATAAGTAGTGTATTCACCTTCAGGGGTTATTTCCCCCCCAAAGTGCTGAATTGTCATACCTATACGCAGGGTTTTGAAACCCGTATCGTATAGAGTACCAATATCAACAGCGATTCCCGCGGCGGAAATGTCATCCCACTGTTCTCGAACATACTTCACTGTCATTCCGGCGCTGAATCTGTCGGTAAGCATTCTGGAGAAGGTGAGACTTGCAACCATATCGGTACATGCAAAAGTCTCTCCTGTTCCCTGGGGTTGTTCAACAGTAGTTACATCCATATCACCGGACTGCAGAAGCGCAAACTGAGCAGCGAAAGTTCCCACATTATCTACTTGATGGGATACAATAGCGCCGCCGTAGATGATGTCCGCAAACCACTGCATTCCTGTAAACTGCACCTGTGTTCCGGGTACTCTTACAAGACAGGCTGGGTTCCAGTATGCAGCGCTCGGATCGTTAGCTGAAGCGATGAAAGCACCACCCATTGCGGCTCCGCGGGCGCCAAGTCCCAGTTTCAGGAACTGTG
>JAIOSX010000008.1 GCA_021107345.1 Candidatus Aegiribacteria sp. | reverse complement strand
TATGGAGTGTTCCGAAGATGCTCAGGCTGCACTTCCTGCATCACAGGAAACTTCTGCCAATGCTCTGCAGATGCGCCTGGGACGTTCTCACGATGTTTCTTCATAAAGCCATTGATCGCAGGGATGTTTATCCCGGCGGTATCCTCGTACCCCAGGCCTTCGAGGGAATGGCCAATTGGAATCCTCATGTAAATGCCCTGATTACTGACACATGCTGGGACAGGGAAGGTAATTATTACCCCATGCCTGAAATAGACACCGCAGATGTCCATGGGATAGAAAAGCTCTTTACCGAACTCGTATCAGGCCGCCAGCCACTACATCCTTCAAAGCTTTTCAAGAAAGGAGTCTACTTCCATACCGTGCGAGTCGTGTATCTCGCAGTTCGAACACCACTCGAGCATCATGCACTTCCACTCATCCTTCTCTGGACCGTCCGGCATGTTGCGGTAGAAGTCCGGCCAGTTAAACTCCCAGCAGGACATCTGATCAGCGAAGGCCGGGCACTTTGCATCAGCTGCATCTGTGCCCCTGAACGGGCACTTCTTTTTGATGTCCCAGCAGTGCTTCATTATAAGTTTTACCTTGAGTAGCTTTCTTATGCCTCTTTGAGTTCGCTGAGAAGTTCCTGGATAAGTTCTTTAACAGTAGTAATTTTGTCAACACGATAGGCATTCTGACCGCAGAAAATGAGTCCGTTATCCACATCGCCGAAATATGAATTCAGAAGAGCAAGTGCGATACAATATCTCGCAGTTTCTACTTTACAGGCAGTGAGGCACCTGTAAGGACAGGATATTTTAAGTTTTCCCTTGATCTCGAGATCCTTTAAGAAACGATTATTTATCGCCCGGCCAGGCAGGCCAACAGGGCTCTTTATGATAACGATGTCCTCTTCTTCGGCATCCAGATAAGCCTGTTTGAACTGTTGAGAGACATCGCATTCTTCGGTACAGACAAAACGGGTTCCCATTTGAACACCTGAAGCTCCCATGGAAAGCATTCGCGCAATATCCGTTCCGGTATAAATACCACCAGCGGCTATAATGGGAATTTGCTTGCCGTATTTATCTTCATAAGGTTTAATAGTTTCAAGGACTTCAGGCAGAAGTTTTTCAAGGGAGTACTCCTCAGGATGTTCCAGTTGTTCTGCCGAAAAACCGAGATGTCCTCCGGCCAGTGGTCCTTCAAGAATCATTGCATCGGCGATTCTTTCATATCGACTGTCCCAGGTTCGCAGGATTAATTTTGCAACTCTTGCAGAACTGATAATGGGCACGAGGTTTACATCAGGGTTCGGGACTAGAGCCGGTAGTCTGGTTGGCAATCCGGCGCCGAATACGATTATTCTAAGTCCGGCCTCTACCGTTGCTTTGATAAGATTATCTACGTTGGTGAGTACTCCCATGAAGTTCACTGCGATATGCCCGTCGGTCATGCTTCTGGCTTTTCGGACCTCATCTACTAAGGCCTCAAGAGATGTTCTTTCACACACCTCTGCCGAGCCTTCGATGTTACCTAAACCAATACTGGAAATAGTGCCGATACCGCCCTGATTTGCTACTGCTGAAGCCAGCGAAGCAAGAGAAACCCTGACGCCCATACCCCCCTGAATAATAGGTATTCTTGCGGACAAATTTCCAATTTGAAGCTCAGGAATTTTCATCTATGTCTCCATATTTCTTTACTACAAGGCAAGCGTTGCCCCCACCAAAACCAAACGGATTACTCATTGCCGCATTCAGGTCAATCGATTCAGCACCATTGGTAACATAATCAAGAGTACAATCAGAATCAGGTTCTTCATAATGAATGGTAGGAGGTATCATACCGGTAAAAACACTCATTACAGTAGCCACGAACTCCACAGATCCTGCGCCAGCTAAAAGATGACCGATCATTGATTTAATTGAACTGATCTTTAAAGTATACGCATGTTCAGCGAATACTTTTTCAATTGCTGCACTCTCACATTTGTCATTTAGAACAGTGGATGTTCCGTGCGCATTAATATAACCTATTTCAGTAGCATCCATATCAGCATCCTGCAGCGCTGCATTCATAACCCGGATCATTCCATCGCTCTCGGGTTCTGGTGCAGTAATGTGATATGCATCGGCCGTGTTACCGTACCCAACGATTTCAGCATAGATATCTACGCCTCGATTTAACGCGTGCTTCAGATTTTCCAGAATAACGATACCGGCTCCTTCACCCATTACAAAACCATCACGGTTTTTGTCGAAGGGTCTGGAGGCGTTTTCAGCGCAATCACTTGAAGTCATTGATCGTGTGGCACAGAAGCATCCCCAGGGAAGTGGTGTTATACAGCCTTCTGAACTGCCTGCGATCATGATATCGGCATCACCCCTCTGAAGAATGCGAAAAGCATCGCCAATAGCGTTTGATCCTGTAGAACAGGCCACAGAGGGAGCGGAAAGAGGACCTTTCAAACCATATTTTATGGAAACCATACACGCTGCCATATTGATGAGAAGCCGGGATACAAAGAAGGGGCTTAATCTTCTGGATCCTTCTTTCAGCAGCTGCGAATACCCTTCTTCGATTGCCTGTGAACCACCAATACCGGAACCGATGATGACACCTGCTCTATTATTGTCAAATGAGAATGTATCTAATCCTGAATCTTCAATCGCCATGGCAGATGCAGCAAGTCCAAACTGTGTGAAGCGATCCATACGCCTTGCTGATTTTCTGTCAATCCATTCTTCAGCTTGAAAATCTTTTACCTCAGCTGCGAGCTTTGACCGAAAATCTGTCACATCAAAATTAGTAACTTCCGCTATTCCATTTCGACCGGTCTTCAATCCTTCACAAAAATCCTTTACACCTATACCAATCGGTGTTACAGCGCCCAAGCCAGTAATAACCACCCGATGTTCATTCATGATAAGAAATTCCTTTTAATAGTGTCGTGCATCATAAGCTCAATGCCAATTCTTCTAAAGATTTGAAAGTATTGTTCTCAAATATCATTCGCATAATATAGGGCATTTTATCAACCATTGCCCAGAATTGTTCAAATCCAAAATCCTGATCATAATAATTGAGGACAGTACCAAGTGCAGTCCCATGAGTACCTATGATAATTGTTGAATTTTCATGTTGGTCAAGCAGGCGTTCCACTTCAGCAATATTTCGTGCCTGAACGTCATGCAGCGATTCACCATGTTCAATTGTGTAGTGAAAATCCTTCCATTGTGCATAAGCATAAGATTGAAAATCGTCAATCCATCTGCCAATGGTTCTTTCACGGAGATTTTCGCGCGTGGTAATTGTTTTCCCGTGCGATTCAGCAAGATATTTAACAGTGTCGATAGCACGTGCATATGGACTTGAATAAATATGGTCTATCTTAACATTTTCGAATACCTGAAGAAGTTTCTGCGCGTCCTGTTGGCCTTGCTCCGACAATGGACGAACTCTCTCGTCTTTTACTGAGAGATCAGATGCGGCATGTCGTACAAAATATAATTCTGTTGTCATAAATAATTCTTTAAATCAAACGATTCTGACCCACTGTTTTCGCCACGCTGGAGCTTCGAAGGTATCTGGCCAGAATTCTGTTTGTCTGGTGATTAACTCATTCTCTACTGTATGGAATGTTATCGCTCTGGCACTGACTGTACCATCTGTAATATCCACATCAGTAACTACGTGATTACCTTCATAAACAATTGAATTGATGTGAAATTTCCAGGTGCCGTTTGCAGGGTAGTTAGTATTGATCTCAGCGAAATTTGTTCTGCCAACGATCAATTCTGAGGATTGAGGCCAGTAGCATTCGAAATCTTCAGAAAGCCATTTACTTGCCTTGTGAAAATCATTGCTCTTTGCCGCCTCCCAAAACGCGATTACAACTTCTTTTGCATTCATCATATTTATTCCTTGCGGGTTAATCGGATGTAACAGTTTTCAAAGTGACTGCGGTCATTCTGAAATATGTATCCTCCTCATGGTTGGATATCTTCATTGTTGCCGACTTTATCAATTCTCAACAGGACAAATTCCTTAACCCTTTCCGTGGAGATCAGGAAGTCGACCTTGGTGTAATCATCGGGGGATCCTGTATACAAGTATGCCGGTGTCTTCAGGTGGCTCCTGCCGGATTGAAATGTATCCATTACGGTGTTCCTTATCGTGCATCCGTCACAATGAATGGTTTCACCGCATCCTCCCGGGAGTTTTGAATAGGCACACTCGAATACATCACCACCCTTGAAACCCTCAATATCAGACAAACTCTTCTGAATAAGCACTCGTGCCTGTTTGTTGACCGTGACGACACTACCTGTTTCGTCAACAACGAGCACGGGTGCTGCGAAGCCGTCAAGAAATGTTACCATTTCCGTTTTCGATGCTGCAAAGACTGTTTTCATGCATTCTTCACAAATTCCGTGTGTAATCACATCTTCTGAGTGATTCTCCGGCAGGATCGTTTCCATATCCTTACGGCACCATGCGCACACTCTCTTCATTTATACTTCTTCCTCATTGCTTATCAGGTATATATTTCACTTCCTGTTACAAGCCGGGCCTCATCGAGAACTCTTGAACTTTCTCATCAAAAGCAGCTACTCACTGCAAGTCGTCAGAAAACAAGAGAATTATAGAAAACTCCTGGATAACGAGTTCTTACTCTCAATATCCAGGAGTATATCCGCTGAGCTCAAAGGCTCAGGTTCAGAGCCAGCACCACGCTAGAATGCGGACTTGATAGAGCTCCATGTTGAGCGTTCAAGTGCGACGGCTCCTTCGATGATGAATGGGAAGCCCTGCTGTGTGGATGTTCCAGAGTCCTGGGCATTGGGCCAGGTTACTCCGCCGTCGGTGGATTGAAGAGCGTTCCCGGTGGTCGATAGACCGTTAATTGTGATGGGGGGTGCCCATGGTCCGGAGTAGGATGCGGATCCAGCCGCCTGCCAGACTATCCAGTAAGTGCCTTCGCCAAGAGTAACTGGCACACTGCAGGTGTTCGCGAAGATGGCGCGATTGCTTCCGCCGGAGGAGGTTTCGGTTACCCGGTAAATATTCGAGAAGGCGGTCGAGCTGAGGCGGTTGGTCGAAAGGTCACCCCATAACACGGACGCCTTGTTGGAGGTCGGGGCATCGTCCCAGATCTGCACGTGATAGTTCGTGATAGGTGATGGACTCGAGGGTGCAAACGATTGGTAGGCAAAGAAAGTAATCTCAATGATATCCCATGTGTCACCGGTGGGGATAACGAAGTCGTCGGCGATCCGGTTGTCGTTGGTGATTTGATGTCCGAATCCGAGTGTGTTCATCCCGAGGGATGTGCTCTGGAGAATCGATTCGTCGGCTCCGCCGAAACCGGTACCGGGGCTGTTTATCAATGGCCCGTTGTCGTAGAGCGTAGCAGTCGGTTCATACCATATTGGACCTCCTGCTCCTTCCACCTCTATTACCATGAATTCATCAATGTTCGAAACATCCTCGTACGCATTGCTCGCAAACGCGAGTGGAACGAGTAACAAAAGTGCAAAAACCAGATAACGCATGTTCCTCTCCTTTACAATTATGGACAATATCGACACAATAATCAATTAATTATACAGAAAGCAGTTTGCCACTGTCAAATGGCGTTGCTCAGATCGGCTTATACGGTTGTTATAGGATCCTTATCTTCCCGGTATGGATTTCATTTTCTGCCAGTGCACAAAACAGCTTCATTGTAGCAGGAGAATAAGCGGGTTAAACCTTGTCGAGATATTTCAGAGCAAGTCCATGTTCTTGATATCGCTTACCTGAATAGTTTGCATTTCTGTTTATATCAGAAAAGATGTGTCGTATTTCAGTTGTACATATTCCTCTGTATTCGTCAATCATTTCCAGAGAAAAGAATTGGAATAGCCGATCAGGAGTGCGAGTATAGTTTGTCAATCTCTTCAGCACATCCTGTTTCCATGCCGTGATTTCACTTTTCGACAGGAGATGAAGGAAATCAGATGCTTCTGAACGTTGCAATACAGCACATATTTCCTCAGAGAATTCACTTTCAAAATATGCGATAGAGTCTATTTTATCAGTTTCATCGTAATACAGCTGTTTCGCAACTTCTGTATCCATGTTCTGTGAATACACATGATGAAAATACCGGGCGAAAAGATGAGACCAGTAATTATCTACGATGACATGAACTACATATCCAATGATAAAATCCTTATTATCTTCATTGTAGTTCTTCAGATAGAAATCAATGGCTATTTTTGTGCGTTCATTTAACTCTTTTTCAGATTTATTCAAATGAAGCAACCGTTTCTCTTTTCGTGTCCATCCCTTGCGCGTATGGATTGCATCCGGGGCAATATTGCCAAGATAGAATTGCGATTTAGAATCTATATCCATAGCATTGCAGATATCATGTGCGATCAATAGATGTAACATCGGTAAATGCATACTCAATAACTCTTTTTAAGTAAGTGTATACTTCTAGGCATTTAACAATAAAGTTCAGAGGCACGAACTTGCGAGCCCTGTCTCCTGAGAGACGCTGGACATCCGCAGCATCTTTAAGCCCGAAGGGGCGCAGTACAAGTCTTTAAGTTTCGAGCGTCGGTATCTTTTTCATATTCTCTTAACAATATCTGTGACTGAAGTGCGCTGTAAAGCATTATCTACAGCTGATATGTTTGCCATCATCTCTTTCAATACTGTCTTTAAGATCTGACAACGAAGCCATGATCTCATCATGTCTGTATCATGGTATAGATATATAATCGATTTTGCGTGGTCGGGGTCTTGATAGAGAAGAAGGCGTGAAGGGCTGAGGTTAAATACGCTTGATCTGCAGGGTGATTAATATTCGTTGACGATATGATAATATTATCATATAATCATATCTATGGAAAATCTATTTGGTGCTCTGGCTAATACCAGCAGGTTGAGAATGATCCGCATACTTCTGCGGGGGCCGCTTAATGTAAGCGAGATAACCACTGTTCTTGAGTTGAGTCAATCCAATGTAAGCCACAGTCTTAGAAAGCTGCTTGATGCCGGGATTGTAATCCGGAAAGGAAGAGGCAGCTGGGCCTACTACAGCCTGAACAGGAATGATACTGTTGTGGAGATAATTCTTGATAGTATTTCTTCCGGTATGAAGGACATCGAGAATTATGATACTGACATGTCTGAACTCAGGATGTGCTACGATAAACGGAAATCCGATTCGATGGAGTTCTTTGATAGTAAGGCCTCAGAACTTGATG
>JAIOSX010000108.1 GCA_021107345.1 Candidatus Aegiribacteria sp. | reverse complement strand
GTACAGACCGATAAACATCAGAGGAACCCGACCATACACTCACCAGGGATTACTCTGGTTCAATACGGAAAGCCCTCTTATCGGAATTGAGAGAACTGCTGATTCGATCATGATACCGGCATATTTTTTCAACAGCTACGAACACACTGTTATGCACACACAGAATGGAATTCCGGGAGTGACCATAACGGCAGATATGCGTGCCGGTATTGTTCTGACCGATGTCTCAAACGCTTCTGAATGGATCCCAGGAGAGCAGTCCGAGCTGTTTACTGTCACTCTTCATGCGATCGGGGATTCTCTTATAATAGAACTGCATACAGAGAATACAAGACCGATTTTTATCGAGATGATTGTTCTGATAACAGAGCGTTTTTGATAAACACTAACAAAGGAGAGTTGATATGTGTAAGCAGATAACAGCGTCAGCAGTGATGATTACGATGTTCTTTGCATTCATTTCTGTTTTCGCCGGACCTGCACGGGCTCTCGATATCACCGTACCGGGAGACTATTCAACCTATGCCGAAGCATTGGCCTACCTGAACGATAAACCCGGTTCTCACACCATCACGCAAACGGCGGATGTTTTTGAAGATATAGATATACATTCAGGTGCCTGGAATACATTGACTATTGAGGGCAATGATCGGGCACTGGACGATGGTATCACGATTTGGACTGATAGTGTTGTTATCCAGAATATCTACTTGGGTAGTGGAGGATTAGATTGTAGGGGTTATTTTGAACTCTATGGTGTAAGTGATTACAATATACACGGTTTCAACGGTGTGACTGTTCGTACCGGTTGCGATTGCAGTATAATCCAGAATTGTAGTTTTTTCGAGGGCCTGAACATTATCAACTCAATGGATATCACTATCAGTGATTGCTCCTGGGGGGAAGCTTGCATAGAAGGTATAGGGGAGGCTTCTTTCACCAGTTGCTATTTCAACGCTAATTGGAACTATGGCGAAGTTACAATAGTGGATGGTGCTTCCGCAGAAATATCGAATTGCGTATTTACAGGCAACTCTTCTTCTACAGTCGGTATTAACGCAACAACTACTGCGGGTAATCTTATAATAGACGGTAACAGTTTCAACGATTATCCAAATCCCATCATATACGACGTAACGGCTGTAACCGACAACGGTGAAATTACGAACAACTCAATAGAACCCGGTAACGGTCTGGGACTAACTGTTGAAAACGGCACTCCGAAAATAGAGAACAATACAATTACAGGCTGTACCTCAGAGGGTATCCGGATCAACGGGTCAGCTAACCCGGACCTGGGTGGTGGAGACCGCGGAAGTATTGGCGGCAATGTTATTCATGACAACGACAGCAGCAGATTGAATATGAACATCAATTCCAATGTCCGCGGAAGCATTGACAGGATTGCTGTCCATTACAACGGCAGCGAAGGATCAGATATAGACGTCTATAACAACAGCACGAATGATATCTATGCCAGAGACAACGACTGGGGCACTGTAACCAACGGTCTAATGGCGGGTAATTACTATAACACCACCGACATTGACCCGGCTGTATACGACTGCTGGGAAGACACCAACCTTGGTTATCTGATGTGGAGTTTCCCGGGGACTATTATCGAATTGACCTCACACGGCAGAATAAAGGCGATTTTCGGACAACTGCCTGATACTTCAGATTCTGAGGAAACTACGCCCCCCAATGTTGACATTCGCTGAGGATACTTGTAAAATAATAAGTGGTGAACGGTACAATCTGAAGATCAAATATCGGTTCCAGGTTCTTGTGCCGAAGCGTCAGATCTTGCCTAGTGCAGTAATGCGGATTGTCCGCAGCGCTCTGACCTGAATAAATGTGCCGTTCACCATTTTCTCATATCTGATTCGTTTCCCAGAACACAAAGACGCTGAGCAAGGGGTTATCCTACATATTTCACCAGCATTTTACTGCATCGATGTATACCGCTTGGCCGTAGACATTTCCGATAGAGAAGGAGTTATAGGACTGGAGCCAGGTTGTGCTTCCCTTTTCGGCAAGCCTGGCATGGAATTCCGTCTGATCAAGCTCTTCAGTCCCATGCAGCATAACGAATAAGGAAATACTCGCTTGACACACACCATCGCACAGGTATAATTATTATACCATGAAATTCGAATATGACGTTCACAAGAGCAAGAAGAACACAAAGAAACACGGGATCGACTTTATAGAAGCTCAAAAGCTCTGGGATGATCCCGATCTAATCGAGATTCCTGCAAGAACTGAAGACGAACCCAGGCATATGATTATAGGGGTTATCAATAAGACTCATTGGTCGGGTATCATAACACACCGCAATTCAACGATACGAATCATCTCGATACGGCGATCTCGTGATGAGGAGGTAGTGATTTATGAAAGCTAAGGATCTGGACAAGAAATTTGATGATGGTGTAGATATTCTGAAATATCTGGAACTCGCTAAAGCTCGTCGTGTAGACCAGGAGCAAAGACGAGTGAATGTCGACTTTCCTATTTGGATGATTCACTCTCTGGATAAGGAAGCAAAGCGTCTTGGTATTCCCAGGCAATCTCTAATCAAGATGCTTATCGCAAAACACATAGAGGAAGCCAGAGCTTAACCGGAATTCCAAACGGTTGCAGCAGTTAAGCAATGTTAAGTTACTATCCATATTCTATATGCTTGCCGCTGAGCATTAACGTTGTTGATATAAATGAGAAGGCTATGGTAATAATCAGAGAAATAAAAGAAAAAGAAAGCAAACAACTGGCAGATCTTCTAAACGAAGACCATCCAGAGCGATTTGGGAAAAGCATGATGCCAGGGTGATTCCAATATCTTCCGAAAAGCTGCGGTATGAATTTAAAATAGAACGTCAACAATCGAATACACACGACATCGCTGGTGATAGATCAGGGGAATGAAGCGGCTCATAGAAGTGTTGTACACAAGAAAAAGGAGAATAGAATGATGAAAATCCATTTACTGACAGTACTTGCTACATTTACCCTTGCAGAATGTCAATCGCTTCAGGTTACCAATCCACCAGTTCTGGTTGCCGACCGACTTTACTGGTTTGAATCGGACGGAAAGGGAAACCAGGCGTATCATATTTGTGCGAAGTTCTATTCACAATCTCAGCTTGCGGACGTTCTTCGGCTGGATACCACCGTTGGTGAGTATTTTGGTCGATCGTGGACCCTCGCAGACATACTCGTTCAAGTTGATCTGAATGCCAACGGAAATGTTGCCAGTTGGATAATTTCAGGGCCTGCGCCCTTGATCCTGGAATACATAGGTGATCTTCAGCAACTGTACGAGAATGGTGAACTGATGTACGATTTCGGCGCATTTGAAATTGATGCGAAACCAACAGCATTCTTTGAGCAACATGAAGAATAAGGACCGAACAAGTCAAATCCATCAGACGCTGGCTCGCAGAAGGAAAATAAAGGAAATCTGATGCCGAAAATTGACAGAAATCAAATAGGTGTGGCTTTCGACATGCAGGGTTGTCCTAATCGATGCAGGCATTGCTGGCTTGGACCTGCTAACAGCCGTATGCTTTCTGAGCAGGATGTTCGCTGGGGTACCTCTCTGTTCCGCAATCTTATTGCCGGAGGGAATACGCCCATCAAGAGATTATCGGTAGCAACATCGTTTCGTGAACCAGACATGAGTGATGACTATAGACAACTATATGATCTTGAAGCAGAACTGGGGGACGGAAAACCTCATAGATATGAACTGCTCAGCATCTGGCGACTTGCCAGGGACAATTCCTATGCCAGGTGGGCCAAATCTGTCGGGCCCGATATTTGTCAGATATCTTTTTTCGGGTTGCGGAATACGAACGACTGGTTTCATCGCCGCACGGGAGCATTTGACGATGCAATCACTGCCAGCAAACGATTACTCGACGCCGGTATGAAGCCTCGGTGGCAGATTTTCCTGACCACGAAACTCATTCCTGAGCTGAACGAGTTACTCTCGCTAATCGATAAGCTGAGGCTGCGAGAACGGGTTCGAGAGCTTAATGATGAGTTTCAGTTATTCATTCATCTACCGGGACCGGAACATGAAGCTCGGAAAATTGAATATCTCAGACCCACCACCGAACAGGCGATTGGTCTTCCGCAGGTCATCCTGGATTCAACAAGAAAACATTTCTCGAGAGAGGTGCTCTGGCAAAGCGAGGAAACCCTGTTCTCCGAGATTGTCAATAACGGATACATAAAAACCACAACTACTCTGCCCGAGGTTCTGTGGTTCTTCGTGCGCAGCAATTGGGACGTCTTCGCAAATGTTGGTACACTTGAAGACTGGTGGTGCCTCGGGAATCTCAAACGGGACAGTGTGGAAACAATCATTCATCGGTTCGAGAACGATGAAACTCCGGGGCTTAAGTCTCTTGCGCATGAGTCACCTGCGGAACTAGCCAGGCAGTATGGTAACCCGAACGGTCATAAAATATACACAAGCAAGGGAGATCTGCTTTCTCTTTACAGAGGAAGACACTGCGAAAGTGAATGGAATAGAAGATCCTGACTTTATGCTAAGAACCCTGGATCCTGCACTGAATGAAGAATAAATGCAGGTTAACATTATTCACGAAATGAATCAGATATTTTCAGAATGGAGAAAAATCGGTATATAAACCGGATACTAACATGTGAATCAAGGGAGTGTATAGAATGAGTACCGTATCAATCCTTCCATCTGACAGCATTGGTAAAGGTTTTATCCCCGATGAATTCCTTCCCGA
>JAIOSX010000038.1 GCA_021107345.1 Candidatus Aegiribacteria sp. | reverse complement strand
CTGGATATCCCGTATTGCTGATAAGCTTTCCGAGTCCGGCTGCCTGATGCTTCAGCTGGGAGCTGAAAGCGGGAGCCGATCTCTCCTTGACTGCTTTGAAAAGGGAATCGACCCGGATACAACACTTGAAGTCCTGAAGAACTGTGCCAGCGCCGGTATAAGATCCTATGCATATATGCTTATGGGGCTTCCGGGAGAAACAGATCAGGATGTTAAGGCATCGGTTCGATTCCTTGAGAAAGCCGGTGATTCGATAGACTTTATCAATTTCTCCGTTTTCAACCTGCCTGTGAATTGTGAACTAACGAGCAGGGCTTCCGAATTCGGTATTGATCTGCTCGATCATGATTCCCCGGATGGTGCGATCATGTTGTACAGACCCTTTTTATACAATGGGCAGAACCCTCGAATCGAGGCAAGGCGGGCTGTATCAAAATATTTTGCAGCAATTCCATCAGTTGCAGAAGCTCTGAAAAGAACTCCCAGATGGTTCAGAACTTCCCATTTCCCGCTTATCGAGATACCCGGTAGAAAATCTGGATTGAGTTCTGATATCAGTTTATGAAATCCTCATAATCATGGAATCCAAGTAATTGTATTACGAACACTTACTGCAGAGGTTTACATTTCCATATTACTATCTTATGTATAAATAGTGTTGGTATTTTACGATGCAGTGAAAACACTGATTTTAAAAATCTGGTTAAGTAAACAAACCGAAAGGAAGTAGACGATGATAGCTTTATCTCTTGCAGTTTCTATACTCTTCGGTGTATCGGCTGATTTCTCAGATGAAATCACCGTTCATCATGAAGATATCTCGGGAAGCGATGGCGTAGTGAATACGTATTCCTCAATGGTTTCTCCAATGGGACTTGATTACGATTCAGTTAACGGTTGGCTCTGGCAGGCTTCTGAAAACGGTGGTTTGGTCTACACTGTTAACCCCTCCGATGGAACCTATTACCAGCGTTTCGATATCAATGCCTACTTTGGATCATACGATCTGAAAAGCAACGGTGTATACCTTGATGAGGTTGAAAACAACCTCTACCTTACCGATTATAACGGTGATGTGGGAGTCACTTTCTATGATGCAGTCTACTGCTTCGATGTAAACGTTCCCGATTCTCCCATACTCGTTGATACCTGGGATTTCGGATCAACCGACGGTATACTGGGAATCACCTACAAAGCCCCCTACTTCTATTGCAGCTTCTACGGCGCAGGACAGCTTCGCGCCTATACCCTCAACCCCGGCGGAACTTACACCCTTGAAAATGTATGGACTGCATACTATGGAGGTATCTGGTACGATATCGCCTGGGATGTATTCTATACCCACGATGCACTTGGGACAGTAGTCCGTGTTCTGGACGGTAGCGATCCTTCAGTGGTGCTTGATTCCTTCACTCCTGGATGCACCCTTACGTGTGCTATGTCGGATGACCCCGATCCCTCTCTCCTCTGGACCTCTGATTTCTACACTGATACAAACATCCGCTTTGACGATGAATACATACCTGTACCACTTGTGAGATCAACCTGGGGAAGTATCAAGACGGTATTCTAGCTGAGACAAATAACTGTAACAAAGGGGTGTGCATTCGCATGCCCCTTTTCTATGCGTTCGATACGATAAGAACAGTCAGTGCAGCCAGAAGAACGATCCATACCACCACTGTCAGAGTAGCCAGGATCCGGGCTTTATTTACATCATCCTCAGAACCGGGCCGTATCCCTACGGCCAGAAATGTAAGCACTCCAGACAGGTTTATTGAGATAAGATTCACTGCCAGGAGCTGAAGGGCTCCCAGGGCTCCGATGTAATTGCCGTGAGCGATAAGCATGCCCGTGACAACAAGGGGGGGCATAAGAGCAGCGGCGACCATTACACCGATCAGTGTAGCCGGAGCACCTGTACTCAGGGCCAGGGCTCCGGCCGCCCCGGCTGCAAGTGCAATAACGATATCGGTGGAGCTTATGAAAGTACGTGATACTATCTCAGGCACCTGCGAATCAATATTGAAAAAGAGCCCCACGGCCACAGCAAATGCCAGAGCTGCTCCTATTCTGATCAGATTTTCCCTGAGAGCCTTCAGGATGAATCCGAAATCTCCAAGGGTAATACCCAGTGCCAGACCCATGTTAGGGCCAAGAAGGGGAGCAATGACCATGGCACCGATAATAACGGCGATGTTGCTTCGTGCAAGCCCCACGGCACATACCACAGCTGAAAGGATGGTCATGATTATATTGGGCCAGGAAGTGCGCATCATTTCCTGCACATCAGCGTACAGTTCTTCCCGGCTTACCCTGTGCATTTTCCTGTGTAGAATGCTTCCGGGTTTCCTGTCCTTCTCCCGGGTTTCCTCGGGAGCCGGTATGGACGATTCAACCGGCAGGGATACAATCTTTAAATCATCACCCGAATCGGCAAGAGCCGATCTGAGCATGTCAGTTATCTCTTCGCTTCTCTCTGCCTCTGCAAGGATGTGAAGCTGTGCCTGCTCATCCGACAGTTTTTCCCACCATATGGAAATAGTATCAAGGCTGCTGACGGAGGATCTTGCCAGCTCAAGGCGGTCGGCTGGCATGAAGGCTTCGATTAGGCGTACCGCCATTTCAGCCTCCAGCTAACCTGTCAGAGAAGATTGCTGGCAAGTTCAGCAAGTTCGCTCCTCTCGCCTTTGACCAGATTAATATGGGCAGTGATCTTTTCATCCTTGAGGTGGTCAATAAGGTATGTAAGCCCGTTGGACTGACTGTCAAGGTAGGGAGTATCGATCTGGTAGATATCACCTGTAAAGACGATCTTCGAACCCTCGCCTGCCCTGGTTATTATTGTTTTAACTTCATGTGGTGTAAGGTTCTGAGCTTCATCAACAATAAAATAGATACCGTCCAGGCTCCTGCCTCTGATGTACGCCAGAGGAGTGATGCACAATTTATCCTGATCTATCATATCCTGAAGCCCATGGTATTCTTTGCTGTCAGATGAGAAACGATTCTTTATAACAGCAAGATTGTCCCACAGGGGCTGCATATAGGGATCAAGCTTGCTCTGAACATCCCCCGGGAGGAATCCAAGATCCCTGTTTCCGAGGGGTACAACAGGTCGTGCAAGATAAATCTGCCTGTAGTCATGCCGCTGATCAAGGGCTGCTGCAAGGGCAAGGAGGGTCTTCCCTGTACCTGCCTTCCCGGTCAGGGTTACAAGTCTTACGGCAGGGTTCAGCAATGTATGCAGGGCAAAAGTCTGTTCAGCGTTACGGGGCTGTATTCCGTAAGCCCGTGTCTTGATAATTCTTTCAAACTCATCGGTTCCAGGATTGTACCAGGTGAGGGAACTGTTACTGCCGTTTCTCAGTATGAAGAACTGATTGGGAACCGGCCTGAGGTTGGCGTCTATCACTTCTCTGGGTACAGAAAAGGGCTGCTGGTAGAACCTTGAAATAACGTCATTATCGACACATTCAAGTAATCCGGTTCCGGT
>JAIOSX010000367.1 GCA_021107345.1 Candidatus Aegiribacteria sp. | reverse complement strand
GGGTCCGCCATTCTGTTCAATTATGTCAATATCGGTAATCCGGTTATCAGAAACCGTTACATCCAGCGTGACCGAGACCAGAAATTCCCCGAAACTCCCCGTGTAAACACCATCCTCGATCACCTGCAGGTTTACCGCCTCTACCTTCTCATCTCTGAAGGTCCGAACCATTTTATCGTAGCGGATCTTGAAAAATCCTCCGCCGATTGCCAGAATTCCAATTATCACTGCAAGAACTATAAGCAGTTTTTTCTTCACTTCACTCCCCCTTCCCGTTCTGTGAATGCAGAACAGTACTGCATCCAACGCGGTTCCGGCCGGATCTTTTTGCGTCGTACAAAACTTCATCAGCAAGGGCAATGGTTGCTTCAACGCTTCGGGACGAAGCTTCAGCCAGGCCTATGCTGCAAGTAATGCGAGGTTTACTCCCGTCAGTCAGGACATGGTCAGTATCCTCCGTGGTTCTTCTGAGCCTTTCAGCCAGCTCCAAAGCCCCCTGTTTTCCGGTCTCAGGCAATACAACACAGAATTCCTCACCTCCGTACCTGCCTGCAAAGTCAGTTTCACGCAGAATTCCTGTTATGCAGGAAACTGCCGAAACAAGAACAGTATCCCCGGCCAGGTGGCCATGCGTATCGTTCACCATCTTGAAATGATCGAGGTCGATCAGCATTGCAGCCAGCGGCCTGTCGTATCTCCCGGCCCTTGCGATTTCCTCTTCGAATCTTTCCATCAGATACTGACGGTTGAAGAGCCCTGTAAGACTGTCAGTTCTGGCCAGTCGCTCCAGTTCAGTTATCGCCTGTACTCGCCGGGTAATATCCTGGACTATGGTATCGAAATGAACCAGAATTCCCGCTGCATCGAAGGTGCCCCTTGCATCGTAGGAACCGATCATTTCATCACCGTTCCTGCGTCTCAAATGAACCTCATAATTAAGAACCGCACCCTCTTTTCTCAGACGTTCTATCATAAGGGTACGCTGTACGGGATCAATCCAGACATCCTCAAGAGGCGCATCCTGCAGCTCTTCAAAGGAATCGTACCCCATCATTTTTATAAGGGCGCTGTTCGCCGTCTGGAGTATTCCCTTCTCGTCTGCCCTGTATATTCCCACGGGGAGATTCTCCTGCAGATTTCTGTACTTCTGCTCGATCTCATTCAGAGTACGGAAGATTGCCTCCGGATCATCTCCGGGGATCCACTCTGTAAGAAATAGAGGTTTATCGCGCTTTTTACTGGAAAGCGCTGTAGTTTCTATCCTGAACCCGGTTTCAACCCCTGCGAAGGACAGCCTTACGGAAAACGAAAAACGTTCTCCGGGGGGAAGGGAAGCGAGTCTGTCGAAATATGACTCACCTCCAGAAGCATCATGAGGAAGTTCGAGTACTTCGGAACCGTTTATGGATATCCTGACCAATTTGAGAAATGAGTCCCTGAACGCCTTGCTGGTCAAAATAATGTGCCCTCTGCTGTCCAGTACGGCAATTCTGAGTGAAGACCTCCAGAACAGCTCAGTCAACAGTTCGTCGGAATAATCGACCATGAAATATCCTGTTCTTTATCCTGTTAGTGTCATATTGGTCGCGAAAAACCCGGCGCTCTAACCCAAACACCCTACTGTTCCGCAGCCCCTCCTATCAGCCTTTCAGAAAGTAATCTGAGCGAGAGATCTTCCCCGCTGATCCTCCGGAAGAGTTCCGGGAAGGGATATCTTCCGGATACACCTACAACCTCATCCAGGATAAACCTGCCGAACAAATCCGGCCTGTCGATAACATCAGAGACCCCTTCCCGGCTCAGGAAGGTCTGCTCCAGCATGTCACACATCAGGTCTCCCAGGAGGTAGTTATGGAAGTAGATCGGATGTGTGGTATAGTGAATCGTACTGGCCCAGACCGGCTCATCTGCATAAGGCTGCTCGCCCAGAATTTCCAGATTCGTCTTCCAGAGCAACTGGTGAATGTCATCAATGCTCTCTATTCTGTTCCGATAAAGAGCCTGGTCGAAAAGTATTCTTGATACCGATCTCAGCTGATTTGTCCTGCGCCAGAGCTTCAATCGTCTGAAATTCTTCCCTGTTTCCTCCAGATTCTCACTGAAGAACCGCGAATAGAATGCTTTATGCCATTTGAAGCTGCCGAAGAGATTCGCTATACCCTCGGAAACGATACCACTGATACCCATGTTCAGTATAATTTCCTTTGGATCGGTGGTAAAACCGTGAACCGCGTGACCGGTCTCGTGAAGAAGAACACCGAATTCGAAGTATCTGTCCCTGACGTTGGCGAGAATCCTGGAATCCATACCAGTCTCAACCTGGAAGTTGTAGCCCCACTCAGACTTGTTCTTTCTGGGGAAAATATCGTAGGTGATATTCATTCCAGCTATATCGATACCGAACATACTGAACAGTTCGCTGATAGGTTTGTGAAAATCTGCCATGTTCACATGGTGATTCAGTTCCGGGGCAATATTCCCGGAAATGAAGGTAATATCCCATGGCATTACATGGGAATCACCTATGATCTCCTCGCCGAAACCGGAATAAATTTCTCTCATCAGCGGAAGCACCGGGTTGATCTCATCCTTCCAGGAATCGAACATGGCCGGATCCAGCTCCTGAAGTTCAAGTTGATACTGAACAAAATCGCGTGCGCCATACTCCACTGCAAACTCCTTCCTCATATCGAGAAGCTGCAGGAATCCTGCGTTCATCAGGGGAATGTTCACCTGGGTTCTTGCCAGATAGGCTTTCCTCCTGAGATCTCTGTCGGCTTCTGATAAGAGAATCCTTGAGATCTCAGGTGATGTCATCTCTGTGCCATCAACGGAACAGCGGTGAGTATTAAGAACGGAGATAAGTTCGTTGGTTTTCTCCCGGATCGCCAGAGACAGTTCACTCAGTTTCTCCGAAAGATGGTATGGTCTGAAAATGATTTCCATTATATCAGCACGTCTTCGATCAATGGTAGAAAGATCGCTGGCAAGAAGGTCCTGTATCGTATTCCAGCTCTCCTTGCTCTTCAGTTTCTCCTGTGTTTCCCGCTCGATGTCCATGATGCCGAAATCGTATCCTGTTGTGTACTTAGTCCAGTTAAGCCGTCCGAATTTAATATCCAGTTCGCTGAGTTCCTCTGCTATTCTGAACAGCCTGGTAATCTCGACTCTTTTCTTTATTGTGTGAATGCCTGACATGGTATCATCCCAACTGCTGAAGGCGTGTATTCATTCAATAAATATATAAACCCTCATCACTCTGTAAACTTACTCAGTGTACCGCAATATCAGCCTGAGCTGGAAAGATTATTGTCAATCGATCCTGTATGCATTACCTTTAATACACCAACTTGACGGATGGAGCCACTTCGATGGAAAGCGAACTGAAGAAAAGACTCACTGTCCTGAATGTTTTTTGTGTTGCAACGGGGGCAATGATAAGTTCGGGGTTGTTTATTCTTCCCGGATTAGCTTTTGCCAGGGCGGGCCCAGCAGTTATCATCTCTTACATGATCGCAGGAGTATTCTGTATTCCTACCCTGCTTAGCATGGCAGAATTAACGACCGCCATGCCGAAAGCCGGTG
>JAIOSX010000300.1 GCA_021107345.1 Candidatus Aegiribacteria sp. | reverse complement strand
AGGGAACGACGTGAACTCAAGAAGCTGAGAGATGATATTCGGGCTCGGAATAGAAAACCCCTGCTGTCCGCGGATGATCCCGTATTGTCTGAGATATGCAACTGGATCTATGCTCGGGATAATCAAATTCTCTTCAGGCAGGGAGACAGGACCACAGATCTTTTCATTGTCAGGAAGGGAAAGGTTGACGTTATAGATGAAAACTCCGGAGGCTTCGTTCTGGGCAATTTTGGAGCGAACGACGTTGTAGGTGAACGCTCATTCCTTGATGGCAAACCCAGGGCATCTACCGCAAAGGTAACCGGAAGTGCTGAAATATTGATGTTTTCAAGAGATACGCTGACAGAACTCCTGGAAAAGAACAGCGCCATGGCTATCAGTCTGAACCTCGGCCTTGGAAGTCTTCTGGCACGGAGACTCAGCATGGCTAACAAAACTTTGAGGCTTCTAACCTACGAGGAACTGAGAGAGAAGGCAGAGGTTTCAAGACTGCTAAGTGAAATGCGAAAGTCTCTTCGGATAAAGGCTCTACACTAAACGATATCCATCTTTGCAGTTATATTGGATTTCATGAGATTTCGGATTCATTATATATATGCACCATGATGAAAAGAGCATATTACCGAGTAATATCCGGAGGAGTGAAATTAGTATGAAAATCGCATGTACTCTTTTTGTTCTCATCATCGCCGGTATCAGCTTCTCACAGATATCGATCCAGGTGGTGAAAGTGAACGAATCCCTGGAAATTGACGGTATCCATGATGATGAGATATGGAACCTGGCTATTCCCGTGCAGGAAGATTTCATTCAGCACAGGCCGGATTGCGGAGAACCGATGTCAGAGCCGACCGAAGTCAGGCTTCTTTACGATGACCAATACCTCTATTTTGCGTTTGTCATGCACGACAGTCACCCTGAGGAATTCACAAGAAGGGTGGCTCCAAGAGATAACGATTTCTCAACTGAGTGGATAGGCATCTGGATTGATACCTACAACGATGACAACAATGCTTACTTCTTCTTCACCAGTATTGATAATGTGCAGCAGGATGGCAGACTTTGTGAAGTAGGCGGATGGGACTTGAACTGGGATGCAGTCTGGTCAAGCTCCACTGCGTCTTCGGATTCCGGCTGGACTGCGGAATTCTCGATCCCCTTCTCCGCGCTGTGCTACTCAGAGGATGAAGAACAGGTATGGGGTATCAATTTCAAACGAACCATTACCAGAACTAACGAGAGTGCTTTTCTATTCAGGATGGCAGATGATGGCAGCGTTAGAATTGAAGACTTCGGCAACCTGTACGGGCTGAACTCTCTTCCTTCCAACAGGCAGATTGAACTCAGGCCGTATGGTGCCGGGCGCATTCAATACCTGCCCGATGTCGAAGAGGAGTGGGATCCATGGGCAAATTCCGGTATTGACGCAAGAATCGGCCTTTCTTCGGAACTGCTCCTTGATCTTACCGTAAATCCTGATTTCGGCCAGGTTGAAGCTGACCCTGACGAAGCAAATCTCTCTCACTGGGAAAGCTACCTTCCGGAAAAAAGGCCCTTCTTTCTGGAGGGTTCGGATCTGTTCAGTATGCCCTTTTCGCTTTTCTATTCAAGGCGGATAGGCTCGGTGGCACCCAATGGGGAAATCATACCGATATACGGAGGAGCAAAGCTCACCGGTTCCTTTAACGGTTTTCGCGCAGGTTTCCTTAATGCATACACCGGAGGAGTAAAGGATAACGGCAGTACTCTGGTGAATCCAACGAACTACGCTGCCGGAAGGATTGTACGTGAATTCGGCAGGGGAACCTATATCGGTTTCAGTGGAACCAGCACCGATATTCCAGGCCATGACGGGGTTCCTTATTCATACGGTCGATCCGGGGCGGTGGATGTTCAGCTGAGCTTTCTTCAGAACCATAAAATCAACTCTTCCGCAGCAGGTACGTGGAACTCAACTGAGAGCCGTTGGAATGATAATTATGCGTATAAAACTTTCTATGAATACTCGGATGAAAGGTTTGATTTCAGCGGTGGATTTTCATTCCGTGAAGAGAATTTCAATGCGAACATGATCGGATACACATCATCAACGGGAGATGTTAATACATGGATATACAGCGGGCTGTACCATCCCTATCTTTCCAGCGAAGTTTTTCAGCACTGGCAGGGTAATCTGAACGCTTGGTACGACCGTGTTCCCGGAGGTCCCGTGACTAGCAGGGGAGTCAGACTTAACAGCGGTGTTATTTTCCGCAACAAATACTCTGCCTGGTGTACTCTCGGATACGACGGTTCCTGGACTGACAGGTATGAAGGACCTGAAGGCACCGAATACGATGGCGGCTTGAGTTTCTCATACAGCTTTTCCAGTGATTCCAGGAAGCAGCTGCATGGAAGCTTATGGGGTGGATTAGATTCATACTGTGAAGGCTCCAGCAATTATGTCGGAACATGGATCAACTACAAACCTTCACCAAATATCTCAATAGAGGCTGATATCAACTGGAACCAGACAGGTGATGCAAGGAAATACGACTGGAACCTGGAGGAATGGAGTCACAGGGATACTGACTGGCGTTCCCTGCAGCTCAGCGGAAACTGGATGTTCAGTAACGATTTAAGTCTCAGGTTGACTTCACAGATGTCAAGGTTCGATACCGAATGGGAAGCGGAAGAAAGAACAAGAGATTACAGACACTGGATGAATGTGCTGCTCAGCTGGCAATTCAGACCCGGTAGCATGTTCTTCCTGATGGTCGGCGAAAATGCCGATCCGGACCAGCAGACAGGTGACTTCGGTAAAAGTGATTTTACCGTTTTCACAAAGTTGACCTGGTTCCTGCCTGTATAAGCAGGAATAGTGTTCAGGATGCTTATTATACTTTTTTTAATATATCCTGTTATGGCGGACATACCTGATAACGTGTTTGATTCAGGTATTTACGAAGTGATGGAGCATATAGGTGATGACTGCCTGATTGATGTAACATTCTCTGAAGCTGATTCAGTTACCAGTTGCTTCGGTTATTCAGTTTCAGCTGACAGTACCGATTTCTGGGTTCTCACCGTAGATTATTCGGGAATCCCCATTGACCGGCAGGAGCTCTGTATCCGACAGGATAATCCGGAAAACTGGATCCGCGGGATTTTTCTGAAACCCGGACTGCTATTGATCATCAAGGGAGAATACACGCCGGGTTCTTTTCCTGAATTTCATTCAATTGATCTTTCGAATCTTGATAACAGCAGGCACTCTGCTATTCCAGTGGAGATCAATACTGATGAGATCCTGATTCTGATGTCATTGAAAAAATGTCCCGACGGCCGTCTTCTGGCAGCTGGAACCCGATGTTCACCGGAGGATGGTCACACGTTGTTTGTAATGAAGTTGGAGTATGAGGGTACAATTCTATGGGAAACTCCTTTAGTTGAAAATTACGAGGAACAGTTCAGCCAGGCAAGTCTGGAGGTTATGAGCGATGGCGGATGCATACTGTCATACGATCAGGATTGTTTCCCCTTATCGTCTATTCCAATCTGCAGGTTGGGAAGTGATGGTCAGATTCTCTGGCATAGATCACTGCAGGTGGATAACGAGCTCATCGCGGGTTTATCCGGCTTCATCGAACTGGACAATGAAAGCATACTGTGTACAGGTACTGTTGAGTGTATGAGGCAGATGGCTTTCAGGGGATTCACAGTATGTCTGGATTCACTGGGTGAAGAAATATGGAGGAGAATCGACTGGTACCGTGATCATACTTTATTCCGTTCCGCCAGAATTACGCCGCAGGGCGATTTTCTCATCACTGCCTGCACAGGCGAGGAAGGAGATTATCCTCTTGAGGCAGTAAATACCGACGTTCTGCTGGTGATTATGGAAAATGACGGGAGTCGGATCATTGGCACGGAGCTTTCAGCAGAAGGTGATCAGAAGGTTCATGCGGTATTCCTTACGGAATCAGGTCAAATCATTGTAACAGGTACTGAAGTTCAACCGGGAAAAGATGAAGCCGATGTGTTCTTCTGGAAACTTGATTTCGAGGAAATCAGACCCCAATAGGAATTTTACTGTACTCTGGACAGAGCAGGTTAACTGATGTAAGTTCTTGTAACTCTTTTCCTGGATTTAATGGTATTTCAAAAAGGAAAACCATTCTCACCGTAACGCTAAAGGTCTGGTAATCGTATGTATGAAAATCAATATGAGAAAAGCTTCTGTTGCAGGTGCTCAGCAATGTATCTTTCTGTTATTTTCTGCCTTTTGCTGGTCTGCGGAACAGCTTATGCTGCCACTACCGGTTCTATTGCCGGGTTTGTCAGTACCGAATCAGGAAATATGCTGATCGGAGCAAGCATAATGATTGAAGATACTCCCTTCGGTTCAATGACGGATGCGAATGGTGAATACTACATACCCCGCCTGTCCCCCGGCACATACACTGTTACCGCGAGAATGGTGGGTATGGGTTCCATAACAAAAGAGGGAGTGACTGTAGTATCTGACCAGATAACACGGATCGATTTTATTCTGGAGGAGTCCACTTCAGGAGAAACTATCATTCAGGTGAGCGACCAGAGGAGCCTGATACTTGAGAACGTTCCATCCACCATACACGTGATAGGCCGCGATGAAATCGAAACTATGCCTGTGGCAGGTGTTCTGGATATTGTTCAGCGGCAGCCGGGGATTTCGGCACAGGGAGGGGAGATTCATGTCAGAGGGGGGAGGTCCGGAGAGGTAGCTTTCCTTCTTGACGGTGTTTCCATGCGTTCTCCCGTGACAAATGCCTTTGTTTCAAGCGTTCCTCTATCCGCCCTTTCCGAGGCCTCCATAATCACCGGCGGACTCAGTGCCCGTTACGGTAACGTAATGTCCGGAGTAGTTAATCTGGTCACGAAGGAGGGCGGTTCCAGTTACGAAGGAGAGTTTCATATCAGTCACGGTGACATGACTGTATTCGGTTATGAAAGCGAATCCCGCAATTACTCTGAACCCTCCGAGAATGATAATTATCGAAGTGATTGCATCAACTGTGAGTTCGCATTAGGCGGTCCCGAACCAATAACAAGCTACATTCTGCCGGCTTTAGGTATCGAACTGCCCGGTGAGGTAACTTTCTTCGGGGCATGCGAATGGATGCGAAGCGGTTATAACCTCGAGCACAGCCGCGGTAACTGGGAGAATAACTGGCAGAACCTTATCAACGGAAGCGGCAAACTTACCTGGCGGCCGACCGGGAAGACCAGGATATGGGTTAACGGTCATTATTACTACAGGCAGAACGG
>JAIOSX010000235.1 GCA_021107345.1 Candidatus Aegiribacteria sp. | reverse complement strand
CCGAAGGCTCCCACAGAACCCATGATGTTCAGGTGGCTGTCTGTTCCCACAGTAGTTGTTCCGGGTTTTGCGAATTTCTCTTCGATAACGACATGAGAGCCTATTCCGGCGTCCACATCGTAAACCTTCAGATCGTTCTTTCTGGCAAAGACTCTGATGCGCTGCTGGTTGTTGGCATAGGGAATAGTATTTGCCGGGACATTGCAGTCGAATGTAAAAAAGGTTTTCGACCTTTCGGCTATGGGAGAATCGCCTCCGTACTTCTCAAGATTTCCCACCACACTTGCTCCCGCGAAATCCCTTGCAGTTCTGTTGTCAATATCTATCCAGACCACGTCTCCGGGACGACAGTCTCCCCCCCCGTGCGAGGACATGATCTTCTCGATTAGAGTTCTGCCCATTTCTGCCTCCTTACAAAATCGTCGGAATACCACTTACCCCTTGGATCTCTGCCCAGGAGCACGCATTTCATGAAGATCATCGGTAGACCCTCGTGTCTGTATTTCTTCTCGTAAACACTCGTATCATATGGAATTCTGAACCAGCTTACCGAGGCTGTGGTGTTCTCTTCACTGATATCAAGAACAGCCATGGTTGCTTCCCCGGGAAGTGTTCCTCCACCAACGCTTCCGGGGTTTATTATCATCCGGCTGCCCCTGGGCTGAAGTAACATTTCATGTGTATGCCCCAGAACCAGGATATCACAGGAATTTCTCTCAAGCATGTAATCGTATATTTCACTTGATACATTTTGGCGTATACTCCCATTGATATTACCAGGCAGGCCGTGAACGCACAGTATGCGCCGGCTCGCAACCTTGTACCTCAATTCAGCTGGAAGCTTCTTCAGGTATCTCTTCTGCTCCGGGGTTATCTGGTCCTCAGTCCATTGAAGCATTTCAGAAGACTGTTGTTCCCAGTGTATATTCTCGAAGGAGTCTCCAGTATTATCTCTTCCCTTTGCCACTGCCCGGTCACAGTTTCCCTGAACTGTATCAATGTTATTTTGCTGCAGAATATCGATCACTTCCGTTGGAAACGGGCCGAACTGAACGAGATCCCCAAGACAGACGATCTGATCAATATTCTCTTCAGCGAGTGTTTTCAGACATGCCTCGAGGGCTGGCAGATTCCCATGAATATCCGATATTATCCCAATTCTCAACTCTGAAACTCCTTTTCGTATAAAAGAATAACACGGGTACAGCGATTCAGACAACACCATACAGTACGAAGTATATTAAATATAGTTCAAAGGTTTTACCAGTCATCTGTCTGGAATTAAATTCATCATACATCATCTCAAAGCACTTATCTTGCGAGACGGAAGCCCAGAATACAGCGACCGTCTTCAGGGTCGAAGTTGCCGCGACTCACAGAGCGGCAATTCCTGGATAAAGAGAACCAGCTGCCGCCGCGATACACTCGATAGAGAAACCCGGAAGACAACCTCGCACTGCCATCAGTGGGAGCAGCGTCATAGCTGTCATAATACCAGTCCTGACACCACTCCCATACATTACCGCTCATGTCGTATAGACCCCAGGCATTGGGTTCCTTTGTTCCTACGGGGGTGGTGCTGGAATCGGAGTTGGATGAATACCAGCAATAACATCCAATAACATTCTCTGAGTCACTGTCTCCCCAGTAGAATCTTGTTGCAGTTCCTGAGCGGCAGGAGTACTCCCACTCGGACTCAGTGGGTAGACGGTAGGTGTTGTCAGGATCAAGATCGTTCAGTTTCTCGATGAATTCCTGGCAATCATTCCAGGAGACATAGTAAACAGGATAGTTAGCTCCTACCCCATAGTCATGGGAAGGATTACTCCCCATAACCTCCTCCCACATTCCCTGTGTTATCTCTGTAGTCATCAACTGAAAGGAGTTAATGCTGACTGTGTGAAGGGGGCCTTCATCGTCTTCTCTATCGCACTCCGAAGAAGGCGAACCCATCAGAAAACTGCCGGATGGTATATATGCGAATTCCATACCATCCACCGGACCGGCGAACACATATCCAGCTTCCGGAACAGGTGTTTCCGCCTGAATTCTGAACAGGGACAAGAACAAAACATATATCCAGACCCGAGGCTGAAGCAGAACCGAGTTGACCATACATCCTCCACTACTATAAAGCATAATAGTTCTCAAGTATTCGATTAATTTCGGAACTCCCTTTCGTACAGAAGTATGTCACTGGTAAACTCGAAATGCCTGACAGGGTCGCCGCATGCCAGTTCAAGGAGTTTATCAACATCACTTCCGTTTATGGCTTCCCTTACTTCCGTTCCGCCCGATAGAATGTCAACAGGCATCTTCTCGTATTCGTACTCGTACGGCGGATCATTCCATCCGGTCCGGGAATATCTGAAAGATTCAAGAAGAATGCCCAGTGCGGTTCGGAGGGGTCTGAAAATGGACCTGTCAAGTACATGAATCTCACCGCCGTAACACATTTCTCCTGCGTGTTTGTTGAATGTTGGAATGAATGCGTGCGGCCTGAGGACAGCCCCCTCCAGAAAAATCGTTCCGTTAAGTTGACTGCAAAGTTCCTCTCCATCTATCCATGGAGCACCGAAGACATTAAAGGGTCTTGTGGTACCTCTCCCCTCGGAGAGATTGGTGGCCTCAAGAAGACACATTCCCGGATACACCAGAGCGGTTTCCGGGGAAGGCATGTTAGGTGAAGGATATACCCATGGGTAATCGGTCGGGATACCTTCTCCGTCCCATCCATCCATTTTGATAACAGCAGGCTCCGGAAGACTGTCAATCCGGGCAAATAGAAGGGCCAGCTCTCCAACGGTCAGACCATGCCTGACTGGAATGGGATAGAGCCCTACGAAAGATTCGTATCCTTTCCTGAGCGGCTTTCCCTCTATCACTGAATCACCTAGTGGATTCGGTCTGTCAAGTACGATAACAGTTACTCCCGCTGTCTGGCAGGCCTTCATGCAGTAAGCCATTGTATAAATGTAAGTGTAATATCTTGCTCCCACATCCTGGAGATCAACCACCAGACAGTCCAGCCCTTCAAGAACTGCCGGGTCCGGCCTGCGTTTCTTACCGTAAAGGCTGAACACCGGGATCCCGTAACGGGGATGAGTGTAGCCTTCCCATTCTATCATGTTATCCTGAGTCTCTCCATAGAAACCATGCTGGGGACCGAACAGCATCGCAGGTTCGACTCCCGGTATGGCTGCAAGGACTTCAAGTGAAGACCTGTATTCTGAATTTACAGCTGCATGGTGGGAGAGAAGACCGATCTTGCAGCCGGGAAGCATTTCTCTGTTAAGTCTGTCAAGGCCTATTTGCATCTTTCCCCAAAAATAGTTATCCCGATTGAATAATAATGTTAAAAGTAAAACCCGGTGCCGTCAGAACTCCAGCCTGTCTCCCCGCCGGAGTATTACTACCCTGTCCCGGAATCTCCGGGCAACGTTCTTTTCGATCTCATGCCTTTCCCACGGTTTCAGATGAAAAGCATAGACAGGAATACCAGGTCTGTTAAGTTTATTCAGTTCCTTCTCGAGAAGTATTGGGGTCAGATGGTTGCTTGCAATTGCTATATCCGTCTTCTGATCAGGGAAAGATATTTCAGCTATGATTATTCTCAGGTCTTCCAACTCCGCGGCTTTCTCCCAGATGGAACAGGTTGGCCCCGTGTCCCCGGTATGAAGAATGGAACCGGTATCCGACCTGAACAGGAATCCCCTTGCCCCAGCTCCATGGCAGACAGGCTCTGCCCATGCGGTTATCCCTCCGGGCAGTTCGAACCATTTCCTGTCTTCAATGATCTCGTAGACCAGTGCAGGACCGGTAGAGGTTTTTATCCGGCTGAAATCCGGCCAGATAAGATCGTTCATGTAATGCTTCTGTACGATCTCGAGGCATGCTTTACTACCCGTTACCCTTAGAGGTTCATCCCTAATAGCAACCGTTGCATCGACCATGAAACCCAGTTCAAGAACATGATCAAGGTGGGCGTGAGTAAGAAGAACCATATCTACATTCCGCTGCTGCTGCCCGGACAGCATGGAAGCAGAGCCAGCGTCCAGCAGAACCATTTCCCCCAGAAGCATGGAGCAGAGATTACATCCGAACTGCTTTGATCCGTCAACACCAATAACATCTATGTACACTTTTTCATCCTCTCCTTACAATGATCCTGGGAAGAAAGGGGCTGATACGCGTTACAATCTCATAGTTTATAGTACCGATCCATTCAGCCATCATCTCGGCGGTAATTATCTCATTACGATCCT
>JAIOSX010000251.1 GCA_021107345.1 Candidatus Aegiribacteria sp. | reverse complement strand
TTACTTCAACACATACACATTTCGACCTGGCCAACTTTTTCAGTGAACGGGGCCGTAATACTCTCAAGTACCCATTGATATTCAAAAACAAACCGGATGTTTCGGTAATGATCTCAGGCAACGCAATGGGACATGTATACCTGCATGATATCATACCTGACAGGCCTTTATACGGCAGGGAAGTATACGATTCGATGGGTTCACTTCTTCCTGAACTCGTAAAGAGGAAGGAAATAGATTTCCTCGTATGGAGAGAATCGGATGAGATATTCACTGTCGAATCATCAGGCGGCAGAGCACTGGTACTCAGAACAGCGGACGGCTTCACATATCTTCCCCAGACCGGAGACCCGCTGGGACTGGGAGAGACGTCACAATCATTGAGCAAGATGGAATCGCTTGAAGTAACAATGGATTCCTACTATCCTGACGCTCTTGTTCAGATAGCACAGATATTCTTATCATCGCGCACGGGTGATATTCTTGTTACTTCAAAAAACGGCTACGATCTGAGAGACAGCTGGGAATGGCCGGAGCATCACGGAACTCACGGTTCACTATGCCGTGAACATATGATCGTTCCGTTTATTATGAACAGAAATGACTGGATGGTGAGAGCAACGAGAACGGCAGATTTCTACCCCTCCATACTGAAGTGGGCCGGTATGGAAGTACCTGATAACATTGACGGGGTTTCACTTGTCTGAGGAGAACGGGATCGAGGCAAACGACCATTTGACAACGTGCCAACCACCGGAAATAAAGGGCTTCAACAGGGCAAAGATCCGCAAAGGGTTAATTATCTTCGTTCTTCTAAGTGTCGGCGCACTCACAGCGATATTCCTGAAAACGCATACCGGCGATACACTGAAAGCGCTCAAGAACTTCAACCTCGGTTACATTGCTGTAGTATTGGTTCTATCTTTCGGGGATATGTGCATGGGGGCTCTCAGGAATCATATATATTTCAGGAAGCTTTATCCGGGAATAAGATTCATGGTGAGCTTCCGGGCCAATCTCGCAAACATCTTCATGGGAGCAGTCACCCCATCTCAGAGCGGAGGCGGGCCGGCCCAGCTGTACATCTACTACAAGGCGGGGGTTTCTGTTGGAGAATCAATTTCAGTCAGCGTTCTGAACTACCTTGCTACATTATTTTTTTTCATTGGCGCAGCAGGTTTCTCACTCAGCGTTCTCAGTGACTCTTTCAGCAAAACCATGCATAACCTGATAGTTTTCTGTTTCATTGTATTTGCCGTTCAGTTTGCAATTTTTATCCTGATAATACTGAAACCGGATCTTGTAGTTAAACTTGCGACAGGGCTCGCGAAGAAACTCTGTTCCTGGCTGCCAAGATTCGAGGAAAGAATCAACAGAATAACCAACAGACTTATCACTGAAGTTACTGCGTACAAGGACTCATGCAAACTCTTCGTTCATGAGCATCCGTACATCCTGCTCCTGGCCATCTTCCTCACCTGCGTACTCTATCTGAACAAGTTCTTCCTTGCATATTTCATAATGCTCGGCCTGGGGGCATCGGGGCATCTCGTTCAGGTACTTTGCATTCAGGCGCTGGTTCTTTTCATCTGTTACTTTTCTCCGAGTCCCGGGGCAAGTGGCGTAGCTGAACTTAGTATTGCTGCTCTCATGGCTTCAGTGATGAGTACAGATACACTCGGTATTTTCACTCTTCTTCAGCGTTTCTTCATCCTCTACATACCTGTAATACTTGGAGCCATCGTGGTATTCAAAGAGGCCGGTTCCTCACTGAAAAAGAAACAGTCTACAGCTTAACCCGATATCCTCAACCCATCATACTGTTAAGAAGATTGAAGAATTCCTTTCAAGATCGACATCAACGCACCAGTCTATGATACCCTGAGTGTAATCCAGGATAATAACTGCTTCATTTTTCGCGTAACCGAACTCTTTCTTGATTGCGACTTTCGCGCTGTCCAGGGCAAATACACACTTTCTATCCGTCAGTTCAAGACGTAACTCCTATTGCACGCGCAACCCTGCTTCGATATTCTGGCAGGCATCCAGGTGCTTATCATCATTAAATTCCATAGTTACTTCCTTTTCATTTCCTACAATCTGAATTATTCGTTCTTATAAGCTGAACTCTGTAGTTCAGGGATTTCACTTATTATTAAATTCACTTTCAAGGTTAGCCAGATGTTCCAGAATGGAGTCAAACTCCGGGGCATCATCAAAGAACATAACCTTCATTGTCTGATAGTCGTTCCGTAGGTCAGACAAACGTTCAGTACGAGGCAGCAGATGGAAACTGCCCGGACGCGCTTCCATATAACGTGCCCAGCCACAGTGATAGAAACGATCCTTGTGTATGCATACATCGGAAAGAAGATCAAGATCACCCGGAGCATCGTCCTTCACAGGCACTTCAGCCATCACGGCAAGATCTGCATAATGGTGAAGACAGAGGCTTTTCCAAGGATCTATAGAATTCTGCATAAAGGATCTTCTTCCTCTTCTCGAGCGTATAGCTCAGGTTGGAAAACCTCTTCTTGTCATCACTGAAGTAGTCAGTAGTCAGGAGACAGGAGTAAGAACAAAGAGGATAATCAGAAGAAGACTGGATTCCCCGGTCAAGCCGGGGAATGACAAGATAAAAAGAAATGGAAACGCTAAAATGACAAGACACTGACCCCTTTATTTCGTAGAGAAACCTGGTGAAATATGCGAGTTGATCGCTAGCGCGAAACAGGTACAAATCGTTCAGGAAGCGGGGTTTTTGTACCGGAAGCATCCTGTCTTATAAACTGAGTTACAATCCCCTTTTTTCCCTGATATATTCATCTATAACCTGCTTCAGCACTTCCAGCGGCATGGAACCGTTGACAAGCACCACACTGTGGAATTCCCTTATATCGAACTGATCACCAAGATTGTTTATCGCTTTCTGCCGCAACTCAAGTATCTGATTCATACCAACCTTGTATGACACCGCCTGCCCCGGCCAGACGACGTAGCGGGCAACTTCATAGTCAGGGTTGATGAAATTACCATACTCATAACCTACGTTTGCTGTCATGAATTCGACAGCCTGGTTAAAAGTCCAGCGTTTAGCATGGATACCGGTATCTATCACCAATCGGGCAGCGCGATAGGCTTCGAATTGAAGACGCCCCAGATTGCCAAATACATCATCCTCATACCAGCCAAGTTCCCAGGCAAGGCGTTCAGCATACAGTGCCCAGCCCTCAGCGTATGCGGTAAAGATAAGCCCGTTGCGGAACGATGGCAGATCCGCTTCCTGGGCGATGGTGATCTGCCAGTGATGACCGGGGATAGCCTCGTGATAAGCCAGTGAAGGCATGCTGTACAGGGCTTCTTCCTGGCTGCTTACATTAGCATAAAATGCGCCTGGGCGAGAACCGTCATAAGCCCCGGGCATGTAGAAGTCACCTATAGGACCTCCTATTACGATCACATCCGCCTGAGGGCGTATATCAAACACATCATTCAAATTTCGATTGGCGTCCTCAATGATTGTTTCATAAGTATAAACAACATGATCGCCTGATACGTTACCACCATCTTCAGCTGCACGATTGAATAGTTCCGCAAGGGATTCATCCCTGGGGTAGCCAAGCTGATCGAAGAGAATTCGCATTTCATCGTGAATGCGTTCCAGATCCTGTTTTCCCAGTTCGTGGATCTCGTCTGCTGTCATGTCGGTGCTGGTATAATGATGCAGCAGGTAATTATAATACGCCTCGCCATCGGGTAGATTCCACACACCTACTTCAATCGGTGCGATCGATTCCAGATGTTGCATGTATACCAGTAAAGAGCTATAGGCAGGAAGCACCGATTCCTCTATAGCTGTTTTCGCTGACCTGAGCAGTTCCTGTTTTTCCGTGTCATTGATATCATCCAGCTCGTCGATTTTCTGAGCAAAGATCTGATAAAAGGGCGTCTGAGTCGCATCTGCCTGTACCAGGTTCTGCAGTCCGTAGATAGCCCATTGTATCGAGAACCTGGGGGGAATGATTCCTGCTTCTTCGCGCAGCTGGAGACCCTCAAGCAGTTGTTCGAACTTGGTGTCAACCAGACCCAGACGTGTGATATAATCTTCGGCATCCTGTCTGCCTGCAAGGGGATGAAGATCGGTAAAGAAGTATATCATCTGATGATGAACAGCGGTAATGAAATAATAGGTTACAGGATAGTCGTGATACATGAATTCATGACTGCGTACCCGATCATCAAGATACCATTCGTAAACGTCGCAGGAGATCTGCTGTTCCGGCGTCATGGCTTCCCGGTCGTACTGCCGCAGCTTCTCAAGGATGATTACTTCCATCCGCTGGGTCTCGCGGGTGTATTCGTCTGATATATCCGTCAACCTGACTTCTGTGACACCATATATGTCAGTCAATCCCCGTTCCAGAACCGTTTCCGGGTTTCTCAGCACCAGCTCCCGGAAGGAAACCTCGAAAAAACTGTCCAGGTCAATATCCTGCAGCTGACCAGCAAGAATTTCAGCTGGTGTTGCTGTATCGGGAACTGGTTGTCCCGGATCACTCGAAGACCAGCAGTAGGAAAGTAATGAATTGATGCAGGTAATTGCCGTAACCGATAAAATCAGGCTGAGTATGATTTTCAGAGTGTGAAATTTTTTCGTTTTTCCCATTTCTAACAGTCTCCTTACCTGATCCGTACATTAGACGAGATGTCCACAGTCATTGGTTCAAGTTTCACCTTCACAAAAGTTCAAGTATTTTATGCAGATATTTTTCTGACACCCGGTCAAATCAATTAATAAAAATAGTAGGAAAGTGGATTTTCCTCAATCTTATTAGCTGCCCCCAAAACAGCTCTCTTTCCCTCCATGCCTGGCTGTACGCTCCGTAGTAGTTTACAGGTGTTTGCCTGTTGTGACCTGTTCAGGATCCATACAGCATGCATTGAAAGTCCTGCAGATCTGGTCATCCAGATCAATTCGGCATATAACCAGAATTACCACGGTATTCTATATTTATCTTATCATTAGCATTCTTTGAATCCGGCTGATTCCATCAGCGCTAAGGCGGCAGAAGTACACACCAGGAGATACCCTGGTGCCGCTTTCGGTCTGACCGTCCCACTGCACGGAATGTGAACCCTCGTCGAAGCTCTGGTTATCGGCGAGAGTACTTACAAGCTGTCCGGTTATGTTGTAGATGGAGATCGTAATCGGGCTGCTCTGAGTGAGGTTGAAGCTGATGTTCGTGGTGGCACTGAAGGGATTCGGAGCATTCTGAATCATATCACCCAGCCTCTCGGATGCGATATTAATTCCAACATTGAAGTACCAGTCGAACATGAGCCTGTAGTTGACAGAAAAGTTGGTATAGAGAATCGCGGGATAACCGCCAGACCAGCCGGCACATGCAGGCCAGAATGAGGTGGCGTTAAAATCGTTGATTCTCATAGGTGTATTGAAATTGGTTGGATATGTATAATATGCAGTGGAGAACATCACTGAATCGCCCGGATCTACATTGTAAGCAAGTGAAAGAATACCGGAGGAGCCACCACTTTTATTGACCCGGATCGATCCATGATTCTCGTCGCCCCCGGAGCCCGCGAACATGTTGCCGAAGGTCCAGCTCGAACCGCTGTTGGTGCTGTAATAGTAACCAAAGTCGTCACTACTGGTGAAATTGTAAGTCACGGTTATCCAGCCTGTCTGCTCGGGAGGACCATGGGTGAAAGCGATATCGCAATCCTCCAGAGAGGGAGAATCAGTATTGCTCACCTGTTCCGAAGTAGTCCAGTTTATACCGGAATTCGTACTACTCTTGATCCGGACCTGTGGGGTCGATGTATAGTAATCTGTAATGAAGGCTATCGATACATTACCGTAAAACCCTGTTGCTATTGCTGGATAAGGAGTAACTCCGGTACCGTAGAAAATATTCACGTCGTTTACCCAGCCGCTTCCACCAAGCAGGTTCCCTGCAGCCCGAAGATAGTCTGTTCCATCTTCTACGTAGGTTGCATAAACGCAAGCTGCCACGCCTATATCAGCATCCATATCGGCAAATCCAACGTCAGCTGCAACTTGTTCCCAGGTTGATGATCCTCCACTGGTCGTACACCTTCTGGTCCAGAGGATGTCATCACCGGTTTCGTTCCAGATACCCATCGCTACGACCCAGGGGTCTCCACTGGAATCGTAGGCCACGCGAATTTTCGGATTAGAGATGCTGCCATCAGTATTGGTTCCAAAAGCGAAGATGCTCCAGGTTTCCCCGGAATCCTGTGATCGGTAGACTATAAGGCTGTCGAGTGTTGCATGATCGGTGTCGAAAATCGCGTAGACATCGCCTGTGTACCAATCAACATCGAAATCCTGACCGCTTCCTACTCTACCGGGATACACAATAACATCGTTCCACCAGTCGTAATCGGGCCATATAGATGATCCTTCATCTCCTCGGGAAATCGCTCTTTCAATAGGTGACTGGTATTCGGCACCTGAAGAAGGGTCGTTGATATCTGCGAGGGTTTCAGGATCAAGTGGTTCGGGAGGTGCTTTGTACTGTATCCCTTCGGGATCATCCAGCAGCTCTCCACCGCCGGTGAACGAGTCCGCTTCGATCTCGATACCGAGATATTCAGTTGTGTCTTCGAAAACAGTTGCGAAGATCAGGCTGACATATAGCAGGTTTAGAACTGCGTATTTCATAATTTCTCCTTTTTTTATGAATAGGTATATCTGAAATCCAGCTCTTTATAGAATAACTATTTTTCCTATCCGTTTAAGTTTTTAAACTAAATAAAAAATAATAGCAAGTCAATATTTTAGCGACAACATCAACCGTTGAGTATTCACTGATATATGACTATTGGTTTACTTGACATGCCAGGACCGCCGGGACATTGTGTTACGGTAACTATCTGAAGGATTCCAATTCGAAGAAATTTTAATATGATAAGAATATGAATCTTGAAAGCATTGTATTCGAACTGAGCGTGATCGCTGTTGGTGCAGCTATACTTGGAACACTGTTTCTTTACGCAAAACAGCCGATTATCATAGCCTATATCACTCTCGGTATAGTAGTAGGGCCAAGCGGGCTCGCTCTTATTAGCAGAAC
>JAIOSX010000063.1 GCA_021107345.1 Candidatus Aegiribacteria sp. | reverse complement strand
GGGGAACATTTCGAATTAGTTAAATCATTAGGAGCCGGGAAAGTAATAGATTATACACAAGAGGATTTCACAAAAGATGATCAAGCATACAGCTTCATTTTTGATACCGTTGGCAAAAGCTCGTTCGCTGAATGCAAACCACTGTTAGAGCCGGGTGGAGTATATATTTCTTCTGAATTGGGCTATTTTGCTCAAAATCTTTTCTTAGCGCTCCTGACACCAATACTACGCAATAAGAAAGTCAAATTCCCGTTTCCTACAGATTGTAGAAGAAGTCTGCTTTTTATTAAACGACTCATTGAGGAAGGAGAATTCAAGGCAGTTATAGATAGAGAGTATCCGCTTGAAAAAATTGTAGATGCATATACATATGTTGAAAAAGGACAGAAAACAGGGAATGTAGTAGTGACCCTGGAGCATAATAACAAGACCTAACAGGCGCTTCACCTGACCACTATTCCGCTGCGCTCCCTGAAAAACATGGTCACCTCACTGAATCATATCGTGAATGGAGAAGAATTGATGAAAGAGTTCTACATTGTTACGCATACTGAAGCCACCCATCATATCCAGAGAATTGTGGGTGGGTGGCATGATTCGGAGTTAACTGAAAAAGGCAGGACTGACGCGATTCTTTGCGCAGGGAGATTGAAGGAACTTGACCTTGATGGAACACCTGTAATTACTTCGGATTTGAAAAGAGCAGTCCAAACTGGCCAGGAGATTTCTAATTTACTGAAGAGTTCATTATCACTAGATTCTCGATTAAGAGAAATGTCATACGGCGAAGCTGAAGGAAAACCTCAGGACTGGCTTGATAAGAGAGTAGTCCCTTATGACAACGAAAATCGTCTGGATCATTCCATTGTGCATGGAAATGAGACAAGGAGAGAGTTTGCAACAAGATTATTTGACGCCATGCAAGAGCTTTCTTCATCCTTTGACAAGCTCATTATTATCACTCATGGTTTTGCATCAACTTTCCTGATAGCTAACTGGATAAGAATGCCGATAGAAAGTGTTGGATACGTGAGTTTTTTCGTTAAATCAGGGAGTATTACTTATTTGAAGGAAGATGATTTTTTTAAGAATAGAGCTGTGGTCTACCTGGGGGACGCGCGGCATCTTAATCAGTAACAAGCTACGCCCGACATTAAGGATGCTTCGAGTCATCCTGAATGATTAGGAGTCTATAATGAAAAGGACAATACTGTTCATCATACTGCTGCCGGTACTAATAGGTTGCGGCATTGATAGAAATCAATCGCCTGACACTCAGTCCGATCACGCTTCAAGCAGCACACATTATTTCATTGTAGTCAAGGATAAGAACCAGACGCCTTTGCCCGCCAGCGCCATGCCGGATAATTTCAGGCTCAGCGATCCGATTACCCGCATATTTACTGCAAATCCGAATGGCTGTATCGAAGTGCCGAAGAACTACGCATTTACCAGTCTCAGAATTCTATGTCGTGGCTACCTTCCGCAGGATATACACATCGATCAGGTTAATGATCAGAACCAGATCGAAGTCACTCTGATGGAGGACCCTGACAAGCCTGACGAATGTGACGGTTTATAAACTCACCTGATTCATTGCATTATGCATAAATGAGGAAATAGTGAAAATATTAGGAAGCGAAAATATGAAAATGAGTAACATCGATGGTACCAGAGTAGCGGATATTTGAACTTATGGAAAACCATATGATACCTCCCCTGATAGATTCAACGTTTGCAGACCTTGCGCTTGATTTCCTGGAAGCGGGAGACTGCAGATTACTTCAGCGCATTGCGGAGACAGATGCAGCACAGCACCTTGCAGCTCATTCCCGTAGAGTATCCCTCTCCGGTTACGTAAAGGATCCTTTTGGGCTGGTTGAGCAGATTCTTACGTCTCCATCCATGGCGAAAATCAATCCCGAGGAGTTAAGGGCCAGGCTGTCATCGATTGAGTCTGATCGCACTTCTCAACTCCGCTGCTGGACTGAGGCAGCAGCTTTACTGCCAGATGGAGCCCTCTCCGGAACGGTTCTCTATCTTACTGTGGGATATGACATCGGAGTTGCCTTAGCAGGTCAGGCGAGTATTAATCTGGTGCATCCTCATTTTCTGGGAAACTCCCTGGAAGAAGTATGGTTTTACATCGTTCATGAGATTCACCATGCTGGTTTTCAGAAGTACAATCCTCTTCCGGCGCTTCTAGATACAAGGTCAATCAGTGATCTTGCATATCTTATTAAGTATCTGACACATATGGAAGGTCTTGCTGTCCATGCTGCCCGTAGATGGCGAACTGTGAGGGGTGCATTGGAATGGGATTCCGATTACGAAGCCCTGCTGGACACAGAGCGCATGGATACATACGAAAGGGAGTTCTTCAGTTCTTACAACGGTCTTATGGGTGAAGGAGAACGTCCAATCGAAAAGGAGGATTGGGAAATCCTCGGAAGAATGTCTATTGGTGACCGCCTCTGGTACCGTGTAGGCGCTTCAATGGCCAACCGGATCGAAAAAACACTGGGACGGGAAGTACTGATTGCTACAGTTGAAGAAGGGCCAGATGCTTTCTTCGAGCGATATATGAAGCTTGAATGAAGACTGACCTTATATGCGAGCTTGTCGGAAGGAACCCGCACTCTAACCTTGAAAGCAGCATTTCGCTAATAGTCGGTCTTCGCAACTGTAAATTTACCTGCAGGCTCTTTTCAATAGCCGTGATTTCTCCGGGTTTCAGGAATCCATGAATCCCATATAGTCACCGAAGCCCCTTGTCAGCATACTTCAGTGGATACTGTTTCCGTATTCCCGTTTCAGCATTGACTGAATTACTTCTCCTCAGCTTGACAGATCCGGATATTTCCAGATAAACTCAAGTAGATATGGTATTTTATGCGATCCTTCAGTTCGCACTGTTTTCACAACCTCCCGTGATAACGGAAATAGCGCCGAATCCGCTCCTTGAAATTTCCGGGGAATTTGTAGAGATCTACAATCCATCATCAGAGCCCATGTGTCTTGAAGGGTATTCAATTACAGACGGCGATGCCCTTGATGAACTTCTACCGTGGGACGAGGGGATTCACGGGCCTTTCCCCCACTCCGGAATGCTTCTTGGAACGGATACGATACCCCCTTTCGGTTTCGCCCTGGTCTTCGAGCTGGATTACCCGGATGCTCCGGCCTACGACATACCTTCCGGTACATTGATATTAACAACCGGAGACCATTCAATATGCAACGGTCTTGCGGCTTCATCGGATCCGCTCACGCTGTTCGATCCGGGTGGAACCGCGAACAGCAATGCCGTAAGCACTTACGGAACACCCCTGCCTTCAGATATCTGGCAGAACAGAGACGATGACGAACTTGACGGCATACCCTTCGATCCGGGAGAGGATAGAACTGTAGAACGCTTTCCCTGGTCCTCATCTGACCAGGAAGGCTCCTGGTCAGCAGGTCCTGAAGGCGGGTCTCCGGGCTCCCACGCTGAAGCGCCTTCCGATACCCTTAACATCTCATGCGACAGTGTATGGACGCTTCCATCAGAACCATCACCGGGTGAACTCTTCCAGATACGGGCTTCCTTTACTTGCTGGGGAAACACCGTTCCATCTTCAGGCACACTTGTTCTATTCCTTGACAGCCAGGGCGATTCTACCGTATCTCCCGATGAAATCCTGGCGGAGTTCTCCGCCACTGTTCTTCAGCCCGGATATACGGAAATTTTTACCGTTTTTCTATCGCTTGAGCAGGGCTGGTTCCTCCCCTCCGCTGTTGCTGATGTACCGGAGGATGAATACCCTGAAGATGATTTTGCATCATCTGTTCTTGCAGTTGGAGGTGGAATTAACCCGGTGATCACTGAGGTTCTATGCAATCCACTTGATGAGGATACGGGTGAATTCATAGAGATCTACTATCCCGGCCCCGGAATCTTCCCTATCTGCGGGTGTTCCTTCACAGACGGTGATGCCCTTGACTGCATCTGTAAATGGTCCGAGGCACTTCTCATCGATCCCTCGGCGGTTTACGGCAGCTGTATACCATCAGAACACTACGGTCTTATTATGGATCCGGAATACGCCGGAGGTATGCAGGAGTACGATCTTGCCGAATCCACATTCGTATTCACCGTTGAAAATACAACCATAGGAGATGGACTCACAGGAAACGACCCTGTAACACTTTACAACATGCTGGGTACCGCTCAGGTCAATGTTCTTTCAACCTATGGAACTCCTCTTCAATACGATGATCCTCTTCTCTGTGACGATGACGAACTTGACGGCATACCCTTCGATCCGGGAGAATTTCACAGTGTGGAAAGAAAATCCTCAGACCTTCCGGATGAGGAGTACTTCTGGGCTGTTTCACCCGAGGGAGGAACACCGGG
>JAIOSX010000073.1 GCA_021107345.1 Candidatus Aegiribacteria sp. | reverse complement strand
TCTTTTCCAGTGTCGGGAAAATCCCACCATTGCCATATGTACCATTCCTCCATGGAATCCTGGCGGCAGATGAAATGCGCAGTACCGTATGCAGGAGTGCCTGTTGAGTCATCATGGTCTATGAAAATTCTGAGATAGTAATCTCGAGGTAGAACAAGGGTAGCACCTGTAGTATCACCGCTCCATGGGTATTGATCATTACCTAATACCGTAAGCCATACCTCATCCACCTGATTAAACATTAATTGATGGATTTCCTGTTCAGTATCATAGCCCCAGCTGAGGGTATCTCCGTTTGATTTATAGTTGAACTCAAAATCACTTCTGAAGCAACGAATATATTCGTTGAGGTTTAAATAGTGATATGAAAGCTCTAGATTTGCGATGCTTTTCCATACGATATCAACGGGAGAAAAGTATTTAACAGGGTTATAGGGCTGTTCAACAGGATTGCAGGCTAATATTAATATAAAGATAAGAACCATAAGTAATAGTAGTTTCGTACAATTTCTGAATTGACTTGTGAGGATTTTCATTGCTCACCACCTAATAAGAAAATATAGGTTCGTGGGGACCGGACGTCACATGCGGCACTTAAGTTACAGTAATCCCGTACGGGAATAATACTACATATAATCGTAAAAAATGGTTCAAATATCCCGTACAGGATAAATACATTGAATGTAGGTGCTTTGCAGACTTACCAGATTATTCAGTGTTAGTGAGTGGAGGGGGGAGTCATGAAGAGAACCTTTATGTCACCCCAGCCTTCTTTTCCAGTGTCGGGAAAATCCCACCATTGCCATACATACCATTCTTCCATGGAATCCTGGCGGCAGATGAAATGCGCGGTACCTAACGCCCGGTATTCCGCAGAGTCAGGTACCATGTAAACCTTCAGGTCGTATTCCCGTGGAAGAACCAGCGTAGAACCCGTTGTATCACCGCTCCAGGGGTATTCTTCAGATCCTGAAAGTGTAAGATCCATTCTGCGAACCTGGTCGAACATGGAGATATGAATACTCTCTTCAGTATCGAAGCCCCAGCTGAGAGTATCACTATCTGAAATGTAATTGAATTCATAATCATTTCTGAAGCAGTTCATGTATTCATCCATGACTCTCCAATAATATGACACCTTTAAATTCTCTATTGCCTTATACGCAGCGTCCACTGGACTGTGAAAAATTGGAGGAGAGGTGAAATCTGTCGGGTTGCAGGCAACTAATGCTACAATTGAAGATATTAAACAAAACAATAATATTATATGAAATTTATAATGATTAATGTCCATTCCAAGTTTACCTCTTTCAAGTAAATAATACAATACTAGAATGTGTTAACGTTTGCAATAAGAAGGAATATTCAATAAGGCACGGTCTTTTGGAAATAGCGCAATATCCACGAGCGACTGAATGTCTGAAAAAAGATATGGAATCAAGGTTTCAGGCATGTGATAAGAAGCATTGGAGGATTCGCTCATCCGCAAAAGTTGATATCAGCTTAAGAAAATACTATAATAAATATAATATTTGTGTAAATGGCTACACAAAACAATATAAGGAGGGGGTAGATTATGAAAACAGCATTTTTAGTATTGATTGTTTTATCCATTATTGCCATAGCGTCATCAGTCAATTTTGAGGTAATCTCTGAATCTGTAGATGAGATTGTGATAAGTATAAGTCTTGATTCTTACACTCAGAGTGTTATTAACGGTGTTGATGGTTCGCAATATATATGTCTTGAGATTGAAAGTGATTTGCGCACTTATCTTGAGACTTATCCTTCATATCCATACATATGTAAGTTTATCCTTAGTCCACCTGGCTCGAATGTGTCACTTGATCTGGATAATCTCAATTGGGTGTATGAGGGTAACGTTGAACTCCCAGCCGTTGAAGAGATTTTTGAAGAGGATTTCTATTATCCAATTGAATCAGGAGAAACACCTTTCTGGAAACCGGGAGTGTTTTTAGGAGAAACAGATAATTCTGGATCATTTGGTATTACTCCGATATTTATTTTCCCATTTCAATACAATCGATCGAATAATGAATTATTCTCTCTGAATGAATGTGTTTTCTCCATAAACATAACTCCTGGTTCAAATTTCACTATCGATAGTAGATATGCAGACGATTTGGAAGCATTGTGTTTTAATTATGAGACAATTGAGAGGAAGATGAATATATTAGATTCTGGATTAGGGGATTATCTGGTTATCTATTCACATGAAGATTTAGGAAAACCGCAAGCACCTCCCGCTAATTTAACGGAATATAAAGACGCACTCATGCCTTTAATGGACTATAGAGAAAGTCAAGGATATAATATCAGATGGGCTTATGTATCACCAGAAGCGACAAGTGCGGAGGTTAAAAATGTTATAGATTGTTATATGCAAATATTTGATATTACGAATATTATACTACTAGGTCAGCATACAAGAGTTCCATTATGGACGTTTAACTATGGTAGTGAAGAAATTCACAGTGATACTAGGTATATTGAAGAGTATGGACGATTTGGTCCCATAATCGGTAGATTCCCAGGAAGTCCGGCGAAAATTGGATTTGCTGTCAGCAAAATTCTGGAATATGAGGAATACTTCTCAGGCGTACGTAGACCACAAAGATTATTTGTTAATGAAATGGTACTGATGGCACATGAGGATTCTCCATTCAAAGGCTACTGTGAAGCAATAATGGATGGGTTATTTGGCTATGGAACTGACCTTGGTTTTATCACATACTTCCGAGAAGATGGACCGATTGCTGGGGAAGATATTAGGAATACGATCAATTCGGGAGTTGGGATGATAACGTATCTTGGACATGCAGAACGTTCTGGTTATTCATGGAATGTGCCGGAATTTTACCATTATGATGATATGTTAAATCTGGAAAACAACTACCATCCTGTAGTGTTAAATCTTACTTGCGCGACAGGAAGGCATTTTCAGAATGCTTGTCAAGCTGAAGGATGGCTTCATAATCCAGATGGCGGGGCATCCGGTGTCCTAGCAGCTACTGGGAATACATATAATCCTTCCAATTATATTACAGGACTTAATATATTTCATCAATTGTTCTGGATCAGTTATTCACATCCACAGTTGATTGCAAGCAAAGTATATTATGTACTTTTTAAGGTAACAGATATTCACCCAGGTTGGGCATCAGATATTAATCTCTATCGTTATACATGGTTCGGTGATCCAGGACAAAGGTTATGGACTGAAGAATCAATTCAATCCAAGAATAGTACTGCTTCATTTGGATCCGATGCTGATTTGGATTTGTCCGATAATGTAATGCTTGAAAATATAGAAAGTATATCAATAGGTTCTAATCCTTCATATTCAAGTGTATATATCGAAGTATCTGCACATGAATCTTCTCAAATAGACATATCAGTGTACGATATTTCAGGGCGGAAAATAGATACTATACATACCGGAGAGGTTTCCGAGGGTAACAATTCATTTACTTGGGATAATGAGATCTTCCCTCAGGGATTATACATGATTAGGTTAACTGATAATACTGGTGCTTCAAAAGTAGAACGAGTTATGATATTAAAATAGAAAGTGTTTCAGGTGACAGTGATTAGCGATCGCCCTATCCCACCAATGGATAGGGCGGTTGCATTTAATATCGCTCCTAATCCCGCTTATATGTCAACAGTACTGCACTGGAGCGGAATGGCGGAATCGGATTTACATGTAGGGCTTTATGACCTTTCAGGCAGAAAACTGCTGGATTGGAGCCTTTCTGAAGGGGAGAGGGTTCTTGATCTTATTGGTATACCTTCGGGACTGTACCTGATTGAAGCTTCCGGATCTGGTAACATTCGACAGACGGCAAAACTTATAATACAGGACTAACGTAATCTACGCGGGAGGAACAACAAGTTGAGTAAAAGACCGAATGTACTGCCGCTTCATCGCCTTGAGGGGCTTACGGACGGCATATTTGCCATTGCCATGACACTGATGGTGCTGGGCCTTCCGCTTCCCGAAGCACATCACAACATCGGTTCAGACGATGACCTGTTGAACCATCTTCTGGAATATTCCGAGCTGTTCTGGACCTATGCACTAAGTTTTCTCCTTTTGGGATACTTCTGGATTAACCAGCAGAAACTGTTCAAGTACGTGAACAACACCTGTACACACCATTTATGGACCAATCTGGGCGAGCTTCTGCTGGTATGCGTCATTCCGTTTTCGTCAGGGCTCATAGGGGATCATTTGAACTACTTCACGGCGAGTTTTATCTTTCATATGAATATTCTCCTTATCGGAGTATTCTTTCTTTTTCAATGTACGCTGCTGCTGAGGTTTCCGGATATTCTGAAAAAGGATGTATCCAGAAAGGCAGCCATGCGTATAGTAAAGATCAACCTGGTCGTTCCGATACTTGCTGTCACCGGAATACTCATCGCCCTCTTCTCACCACCATGGAGCCTGGTTGTTTACGTTCTTGCACCATTTCTGACATCCATAATTGCGAAAAGGACCAAGCACGTTCTCGGGGACCTGACTTAATTTGAAGGATCAAGCAGTTCGTGGGCTTTCTTAAGTGAACTGATGATATCTATGTGCTGGGGGCAATGCTCCATGCATTTGCCGCATTCCGTGCATCCGGATGCTCTGTTCTTTTCGTCGAGGAAGGCGTAGTATGCCCTGGCTGTCTCCGGGGCTTCGTACATTTCGCTCATATTGTAGTACTCGAAGATCCAGGGGATGGAAACCCCTTCGGGGCAGGGCATGCAGTACCTGCAGTCCGTACAGGGAATCGATGCCTTATTCCTGTATTCCTCCCGGACTCTCACAAGAAGATGCTCTTCGTACTCTGTCATGCTTCCGATATTCGAATTACAGGCACTGGCGATGTTCTGCTGAAGCTGTTTCATGGTATTCATTCCGCTTATGACAGAAGCTATTTCCTTCTTGTCCCACAGCCACTGAAGAGACCAGTCCGCCGGGGTTCTCTGAACCTCTGATTCGTCGAAGATCTTCTTCACTGATGCGGGAGGTTCCTTTGCAAGAAGACCACCACGTAGAGGCTCCATAGCTACAACCGCAAGGCCGTTATCGGCAGCGTACTTAACACCTTCTGTCCCCGCCTGGAAATCCACGTCCATGTAGTTGTACATCAGCAGGGTCATGGTCCAGTTGTCGTATTCGTCAACTATCCTCTTGAAGAGGGGGAATTTATCGTGGAATGAGAATCCGAGGTGCTTTATGCTGCCGTCGGCCAGCTTCTTCTCGGCCCAGTCCAGGTATCCAAGGTTTTTAACCTTGTCCCACCAGTCGCTCTGAAGGGCGTGGAGAAGATAGATATCAATGGAATCGGTCTGAAGGCGCTCAATCTGTTCATCGAAGTATCTGTCAAAATCATCCTTTTTCTCGATTTTCCAGCTCGGAAGCTTTGTAGCTATCCTCACTTTCTCCCTGTATCCGCCTTTCAGCGCTCTTCCAAGGAATGACTCACTTTCCTCCCCATGGTAATTCCATGCGGTGTCAAGGTAATTCACGCCGTTGTCAATTGCGTGATGAAGCAATGACGAGGCCTCGTCCTCAAGGATAACGGAGTATTCCTTCTCCTTGTGCGGCATGCGCATGATCCCGAAACCCAGAATGGATACTTCCCAGTCCAGTTCACCGAATTTTCTGTATTTCATAAGTTTCCTTCAGTACATGTATTTCGTCAGGAGTTCTTCAATTTCCTCAGAACTGCGCTGAATACGGCATCCGGTCTTTCAACAACCGTTATACCGGCATCAAGAAGAGCTTTCTGCTTGGCTTCCCAGGTTTCATTCTCATTCCTTATCATCGCTCCTGCATGACTCTGGGAAACACCTGCTTTAGTGAATTTACCTCCGAGGAAGACAACAATCGGTTTTTTTATCTCACCGTTCATCACCGCCTCGGCCAGATCGTTCTCCTGTGTTGTGCCGGTTTCGCCGTATACAGCCATCACTTCTGTTCGGGGATCCTTCTCAAAAGCCGCTGCGGTGTCCAGCATTGATATTCCGGGAACCGGGTCTCCGCCGACACATACGACAGCTGACAGCCCCGGATAATCCATTCCCCACAAAGGACCGTACGAACCGTCTGGCTTTGGCCCCGGAAGGTCCGGTCTGCAGTGGAAAGCCCCCAGAAGCTGTGAAAGCCCCCCCGAGCGCGATATAACGCCAACTTTTCCCGGTCTGTAATTCTTCTTGGCCCAGGTGGCGCTGCCTCCTATCAGCCCGAAAAGGTAACCCTCCGTATCAAGCAGACCCACCGTATTGGGACCGAGGTATACAGAATCCTTCGTGGAAGCGTATTCCTTCAGGATTATCTCATCATGAGTTGGGACTCCGTCAGCTGTGAGAACAAGGAATTTCAGTCCCGCGTCCATTGCATCCATGGCAGCCTTTCTGACGGCACCGGCTGGAACGAAGAGAACGGCAGAGTTCAGCTGCGGGAATGCTTTGACGGCCTCGGCAGCGGAATTGAATACAGGGACACCGTCAACCTCCTGGCCACCTTTTCCGGGAGTGCATCCTGCGATTATCTCGGTACCGAATTTTCTCATGAGACGGGATTTGCTCCTGCCCTGCTTTCCTGTTATTCCGAAAACAAGGGTTCTTGGTGTTTCTACTCCTGCAATGTATTTCAGTATTCCGGCCATCAGTCCACCTCCTCCGGCATTTCAAGGTCAATCAGAATCTCACCGTTTCCATCGAGCAATGCAGCTGTCTCACACATGAGGCAGCCTATACACCTTGCTTCAGGATCTGTGGTCAATCCGTTGCTACTCCATTTCAGAAATCCTGTTGGACATGCGCTCACCGATGGAGGGATTTCATCCTTTTGCCATCTTTCCGGGTAGAAAAATATCTTACCGGGAGGGGTTTCAACTGTTATGGCAGGTTTCCCCCCTGGAGGGATGTATCCTTCGATTGCTTTCCTCGATCTGTTGGCCATATCCATGATGTCATCAACCATGGCGTTGGGGAAAATAACAGCAGGATAGGTTTTTACAGGAACAGGCAGAGTGTACGTAACCCTTTCAAAGAGTTTACTGGCTTTAGCCTCATCTGTTCCGCCGAACCGCAGGAGTGAGGGAAGGGGAGTGGGGCTTTCCCTGAGTGCCTTCCATACCGCAGCAGCAAGGTGATGCTGATTCTGAAAAGCCATTCCCGAACCGGTGAGTAGAAGAACCTGAGCTTCTTTCTGTGCAAGTATAGCCCTTAGAATGCGGTAGCTCTTGAATGCTGAAAGCCCACCGGAAGTATCAGATTCGTTCATTGTGAAAATGTCCGTTCTTGAACCTGTGGTCATCTCCCAGAGCATTTTACCTCCACCGCCGCAAAGGTTGGTGGCAACTCTGAGAGCTCCTTCAGACGGGGTTTCTCTGTTCTGCCTGAAAAAACCGGTACCGGAGGGATCATCTCTATTGATAAGCTCGACAACTTCTTCAAGCTTCGTAAGATCCCTTGATGACTTAATTCCGGGTGGAAAGAAAACATCCATATCACCTTTCCTGACAGCGGACTTTTCAAATTCAGCCCTGCAGTCAACCGCAACGACCGTGCCATCTCTCAGTACACCCAATGGATTGATCTCCAACACATTAAGTTTGTACCCTATAAAGGTACTGATCATTCTTTTCAGGCATCTGGCAACAGCAGCATGTTCTTTCATGCCTTCAAGGTTTTTCAATTCCATCTCTATTTCTTCTGCTGCAGGGGGCTGCAGAAGGGAGAAATACATTTTAAGAAGTGTTCCGGAGCGGCCTTCAACGCCGGAACCGCCTTCGGTACTGAAAAGAAGCATACCTCCGGGAAGCCTCTCCTTTGAGCCGAAATCAAGCATGCAGCCTGCATAGTACTCAGACCTTAGATCGAGCCCTTCTGTAATGAGAACACCTTCCGTCTGTCCCCACTCTCCCGGAGAAAGAAGAATATCCAGATTCTCCTCAAGCTCTTCGTTCGTTTCAATCCTGCGGACAAGGCCTTGTTTCTTTCTGCTGGTGGCTCCAGGGATCTGTGCTTTAAGATAAAGAGGCATTTCCGGCAGATAGGATGGATGTTCCTCACCCGGGCTGACGAAGACTCCCTTTACAAGCGGTACATTCTCACGTTCAAGAAGAATTCTGGTTCGATATTCCGGCAATGATGACATTACACTCTCCCGTATGTTATGACTTTGATCTTTCTTTCATCATCCTGTCTGTTTCCCTCACTGCATTATGCCATTGCAGGGCCACAGAGGGTCTGAGGGCGTATAAGTAATTGTATTCGGTATAGCAGCTTGCGGTGCATGACTGGCATGGAAGCTGAGCTGTTCTGTTGAACGATTCCCAAAACCCTGCATCCAGGGCGTTTATGGCTGCAGGATAAAGGCTTATGAGAAGGGAACAGGGGTAAACCATTCCGTCGGTATCTATATTGCAGTACATTCTTCCGGCTCTGCATGAGACACCGTGATATTTCTCCTTCATCCTTGTAATCGAGGAATCGGGCCAGTTCATGAGACTCTTAAGATACCTGGTTGAATTGGCGATAGGAGCCCCGCTCTTTTTAAGTTCAAGGAGTTTTTTGTAGACCTTCGAGTATTCCTCATTCGAAGGCATCATGTTCGATGTATCACCCCCCAGTTTCTCGTTATGGTGAAGGGTCTGGAAAGTGGTCTGAAATCCGTATCTGACCGCTGTTTCCATTATGTGGTCAAGATGGTTCATATTATGTCTGGTCAGAACAGTTATGGTCCATAACCTGACCCTGCCGTTCGCCGTTTCCATCGCTTTAATGACTTTTTCATGGCTGCCGCCTTCGCGGTTCGTGTCGTGGGCTTCCTCCGGTCCGTCGTAGGCAAGTACCAGATGATCTATGTCATTCAATATCTCACTTTTAGATGGTATAAGGTAACCGTTTGAATCAAGGCTGACGTACATTCCGAGGGATCCGGCAAATGCGCAAAGGTCGCAGATATCATCACGCATGAGCGGTTCTCCGCCCCATACACCGATGCGACGGGTTCCAGCATCCGCCATCTGCCGGAACAGCTCTTTCCACTGGTCTGTTGTAAGGTCGGGTCGTCCCTGTTCGGGGATCTGGCAATAGCTGCATCGGCTGCAGCATCTGTCTGTTATGGACACCATCACATTGACCGGTCTTCTTCGTCCAAAAAGACCTAGTGCGGCATCCATTCCCATACTTATCTGACCGGCCAGGTTCATTGTTCAGCTTCCTCGGGCAGGCCCTTCCATTGTGGTCCGTATATGTTGTTATCCATGAAATGTCTTGCTTCTCGATTCTGACCTGAAAGGTAATATGCCAGATTGTACCAGCACTTCGCGCCTGTTTTCATTATTCCCAAGAGAGGACTGTCGGTCCCGGGACCCGTCTGCTCCTTTTTATCACGGAATCTTTTCTCGACCTTTGCCACGAAATTGGGAGCAGCCTTCTTGAATGAGAAAGATGGGCGGTGTGACAGGGGAGGTACGCATACGTTTTCAATCTGTTCATATGAACCTGACACACCGTTTCCCTTCACTGTTGTTGAAACAGAAAGGGGATCAATGCCCATTACTTCCGCAACGGAATAATCCAGGGCTATCCTGTCGGTTGATGCCGCCAGGAAATCAGTCTGTTTGGGAATACCGGGTTTCGGCCCGTTTCCCTCAAGTGATACCGTACCGTCCGCAAGAGTGAAGATAACAGGTATCAACGAATTTACAGCTACAACGTAATCCGCAAGCCTGTAATGGTAGTTGTGCCTGTTGTCATCAAGACAGCCGTAAAGGTGTTTCATCGCGATGGAGATAACGGATCTGTAATGAGTTTTTACAACCGGAATTGAAACTACAGGCATTTTCGTGCATATCTCCGGTATGCTGAACCGCAGATCACCCACCACCTTGGGGATCCAACTGTTCTCCGAGAAATTGTGCCAGATCAATCCCTCTCTTTCGGCGACCTCTTTCATTCTGGTCACAGTATAAGCTCTGGTTGCATCAACCAGTATCTGGCTTGATTCACCAAGGTAAATCTGTCCAACATGATCTTTTACTTTTTTGGCGAACGCTTCAACAACCCACGGTGAGGTATCAACTCCCGGTCTTACGTAATCCCAGGTGAGGTTAATCTTTATCAGAATGTCTTCTTTACGGGGAAGCAGTTTCTTCCAGTCAGCGGCATCAAGCAGATCTGCAACGGCACGTTGCACACCACCAGAGGTTGATGCATAGAAAACTTTCATAATCCCCCTCAGAGTAAGCCTGAATATACTGTCTGATTATCAGGCAGCACCAATTTGATATGTACAGAAAGTTTTCCGGATGCTTCAGCTGAAGTATATTCATTTATTGTTGACAGGGTACTGGAGGTTGGTTTTGAAACTCTTTATCTCAATGATCCTATGTGCTGCCGTTCTTTCCGCTGAACTGATTGAATTCACCGCATCGGGTGTTCTTCTGTGCGATGGCTTCAAGATAGATGTTGGAAGTTATGCGGCTCCTCTTGCAGTGGACTGGAACGGAGACGGGAAAAAGGATCTCATCTGCGGCCAGTATGAATATGGGAGAATTAGGTTTTATCCTAATGTCGGCACCAACAGCGCTCCCGTCTTTGAGGAATATTTCTACCTGCTGGATGGAGCCGGGTACCTGTCCGTACCATACGGTTGATGCACCGGTGCGACGAATCCACAGGCTGTGGACTGGGATGATGACGGCAGGCTCGATATTATCGTAGGTGACAGGCTCGGCAATGTGAGTTACTTCAGCAGACTATCCTTCGGCGATATTTTTCTTATAGCTGAACCGAAGGTTACAGTTGCAGGGAAACCGATTTCGGTCGGTCATAATTCAGCACCCAGCGTTGTCGACTGGAATAACGATGGTCTTCCGGATCTTGTTACAGGCAGGTTGGAGGGAATCCCAACCTGTTTGTATCTATACATCAATGAAAGTGTTACAGGTGAACCTCTTTTCAATGAGACGGATACCGTTTTCTGTTCAGGTGAGCCTATACATCTGTATGCCTCGTATCCTGATTTCGGTGATTTAACTAATGACGGGCTTCTTGACCTTATTGTGGGCTCAACGACGGGCAGGATACCATGCTATATAAATTGTGGAAGCGCCGATAATCCGGTTTTTGAGAAGTATGAGGATTTGACAGCCGATGGTGATGTCATCAATTTCTTTTCCTATGTAAGACCCTCCATATGCGATTGGAACGAGGATGGGATTCCGGATATACTCGTCGGTGACTATACCGGTTCGATTTTCCTCTTTCTGGGAGAACCCTCTACGGGAGTTGAGGAGGCTGAAGTCGCATGCTCACTCCAGCTCAGCCTTAACAGTCCTGCTGTTGGTATTATTCGGGCATCCATAGAACTGCGGAGTTCCCGAGAAGTCTCAACTGCCCTCTACTCAATTGACGGTCGGCTGCAGTGTACGGAATGGATCGGTATTCTGGATTCCGGTGTACATCTGCTTCAGATGGACGCCAGGGATGTACCGGCAGGAGTTTATCTGTACGTCTGTTCCGCAGGGGAAGTAACTGTTTCCCGGAGCGTGGTCGTACTGAATTGATACGATTGGATCCTATTCTCTCAGCAGCACCAGCCTTCCCGCAGCTTCCGCAGAGCCTGAAAGCCTGAGGAAGTAAACACCTGAAGAGAGGTGTGAAACATCCATCTCAATCACATCCAGAAATGGTGATTGGCCTTCTCTCAAAAGAACCATCCGTCCCGAAATGTCGTACAGAGTAAGGTTCCAGCTTCCCTGAGCTGTGATATTAAGAGGTATCGAGAAGCAATCTGAAACGGGATTAGGGGAGGGAAGACCCAGAACAGGGATTACATGAGGTCGAGTTGAAACTCCCGTTGAACCTACATAGGCTCCCTGAATAGAAATATCGTCGATATAAAAGCCGGAACCGGTAGATGAATCGTCATCGGAGCAGAACCTGAATTCCACCTGGATGTTGTCGCCTGCTTCCCAGCTGCTCAGGTCGTAGCTCCATTCACACCATCCTGTTCCGGTTCCCCGGAAATCACTTCCAAGAGCGCCACCGGACCCGATGTAATCAAGAGTATCAGATGAAATGTCATCAAGGTCGTTTATTATAATGTACAGTCCGTCTGTACCGTAAATGGCAACATCGAAAGTTGCCCAGAAACTGAGCTGGGCATCGGGGGCCAGTATCAATTCCGGTGAAAACAGGCTGCAGTCCATATTCGGGTCGTATCCTTCTGAATCACCGCAATGCCATGAGTGGTCGGGGGAATGATTGTCAGATGTGGAGATGTTCCACAGGTCACCGGTACCGGAGTGTATCCATCCTGCGACTCCGGATTCTACATCGTTGGAGATTCCGGTTTCGCCTACCGTCAGCCTAAGCGAATCACAAGACTGATAATCAGCAGTCACAGAAAGGATATCGAAAAAGAGCCACGGGAAAGAGGGAGAGGGAGTACCCGGGTTCAGTTGACAGACAAAGGTAAAGGTTTCAGTGGAGCCCTGTGGAATCGAGTCGACAAAAGCCGAATCAGATAACCATGTTACGTCACTTGGATATCCGGTCATTACGCAGGATACAGATGATGCATTCAGCATTCCCACGTTTGCTATAGAAGCTATCAGATCGAAGGTTTCCCCCGGTTCCGGAATACCGTTCGAGTTACCGGATGTACTGTCATCTACGCTGTAAGTTGCGAAGTAGAGACCTGGCGCATACACAAGTAAAGAAATATTGATGTCCCAGTTTCCCTGAGTTGACTGTATTTCACCCTTAAGGGCAATCACATTACCATTTACTGCTGAAGAATCCACCTGAATAGAGAGGGATGGTGATCCTGTGGATTCATTTCCGGCATCGATACTACCGAATAAGCTTGAATTCTGAATGACAGCTCCCGGTCCGGTCACCGTATCTATTACAAGCTCTACGTTTGTTAGGTTTTCGTTTCCCTGGTTGAGAAGGGTGATGTGTAGTTCGGCGGTGCATGCGGGAGAAAGCTGTCCGTACCCCATGTCATCATCAATGATAAGCTGGGAAATTACCGGGTCAGGTCCGGTTGCCTGGAGTATATCAACAGTGGTTCTTCTTACATCCGGTCCGGTTACGGTAACTCTTACATTCCCGGTAACGGGGCTTCCTAAAACAAAAGTATACGCTCCGGATGCGTCCAGCTTCGTTACATCCCAGTTAGTTCCCTCATCATGAACGCAGACGATCAGCCCTGCAGGATTAGCTCCGGAAACATGTACCGGTATGAGCGATGTATTCACAGTGATTATATCCGGGCAGTCGACGGTTATCGCCACAGGATATTTCCTGTAAGAACGAAGAGAAGGGTCACCAAGAAGGTTCACATCGTACTGGTGCCATCTGTAAACATTTTCCCACTGGCTGTAAGGTATGAAATACTCTTTGGTAAGAGCCAGCAGTTCTCCGTTTGTCAGGCTCCGGTCACTGTAAAGGTAATCATGGTACAGATGATCGAGTGCGTCTGAGTACCCGTAGCAGGGGTTTCCCGGTGAACCCCACCCGTAACTCGAATTTCCGATGAATCCCACTGTGCATCCGTTCGGATTTGTTACGAAATGCTCGCCTATGGCGTCAAAATCAAATGCCGCGCTCCAGCATCCGATGGAATACATTGAAGCGGTGAACCTTCCGTCGGAATTTACAGCGTTCACATCACTGATTCCCATGAAATCATCGCCAACTCCTATGCCTGAGTACCACGCGTGCCCGTCATGATTGATGAAATTCTGCCCTTCATTCAATGCTGCCATTGTTGTGCTCAGGTTCTCGTTCCCGAGGGCTTGGTAAAGTTTTGTAATATCAAGGAAATCGGGAAGGAACTCCTCGTCGATATAATCCTTGCTTTCAGCGGAATTGGTATAGGGATTCATCCATAGAATCTCTGCCAGGAACAGTATCTTCTGGAGATGATCGTCCTGAACGCAGTCTTCGTAGGCGGCGATATTGGCCACGAAGGTTTCCGCCTCGGTAACGTTCTCGACCGTGGCCCTTCCTACGAAAATATCAGGATGAAGATCCACATTGTCCGAAACTTCGCCGAAGATGTCATTGCCGTTCGCGTCCCAGGTTCCGTCAAGGTCTGAGAAGTAGAGGTCACATGGCAGACTGTCCTCACGTACGTGAAATCCCGCTTCACAGGTCATGGCGTAGGCGTACCTTAGGGGTACTGCATTTGTATCTCCACCCAGAAGAAGGAAATCAAGGCCATTTGTGGTGTAGTAATCTATGACGAAGTTCCTGAGTTTTTCAGCGTTATCACGCCCTGAAGCAGAAAGGTAAATCTCGTCCATTGTGTATATCTCGGTAAGGATGCCCTGGTCGTTTCGCCTATCCGCAAGGTCACTGAAAGCTGACTCAAAGGAGGCATCCGTAACTATCAGCATCCTTCTGGCCGCTCCTGAATCTACCGATGGCAGGGGGCTGGCAGAAAGCGGTGCCGTTTCGATATGTACCTCAAGGGAAGAAAGCCTCTGAAGCTCACCTGTTGCCGGGTTCCATCTCATTGGAGTTACCGCTAGTTCCGCTACCGGTGATCCGTTCATGAAGCCCGTTCCGGTAAGTTCAACCGGTTCTGATGGCCAGAAGCTGTCTGAACCGTACACATCATTGTTCTGTGCAGCAACATTATCAGCCTGTTCAAAGATAAGCGGAAGCGGCCTTGAAAGAGGGGGGATGAACACCGATGCTGCAACGGTTTCCCAGCTCTCGGATGAAGAAACTGAAACAGCACCCGACCCTGAAGGAAGTTCTACCGTCATGGGGAATTGAGGAAGCATCGGGAAGCCCTCTTCAGTTGCAGCGTAGCTTCCAGGTAACTCCGGTACGGATCCCCTGGAAGTTTCATTCAGGCGTATCCGGCCACCGAGCCTGGGGATAAGATCCGCTGTTATCGTTTCAGCTGAGACAGCTGCCAGAATTAATATGGAAACAAGGAGAGCTTTAAACATAATCCACCTGCCTGTGTATTTAACTCTATCTTAAATAGTTACATTTCAAATATACACTATTGCGATCCGATGTCACCGTTTATCGGCATTGACAAAAGGTAAGGCAATGGTTTAACTTCTATTCTGTATTACCAACAAATGAGGAGGTAGAAATGAAAAAGATAATCCTTTTGCTGGCAGCAATAGGACTTCTCACATCTCTTTCAGCCGGTACGGTCGAGATCATAAACGATACCGGTGGATGGGATATCTATTACATCTACATAAGCCCATCTACCAGTGATTCATGGGGCGACGACTGGCTTAACGAAACCGAGGTTCTTCCATCCGGTAGTTCGGTCGCGTTCACCGTTAACAACAATGTATACGACATCAAACTCGTTGATGAAGACGACGACGAATACATCAGGTACGGAGTTAACGTAAGCGGTTACTACGAATGGTATGTAACGCTTGACGACCTCGGAGAATACGATGTCGGCAGTGGTAGTTCCGGCGGAGATGACACCGTTTACGGCAACACTCCGGTAACCATCTACAACGACACCGGCGGCTATGATATCTGGTACATCTATGCCAACCCTTCCGACTACTCTGAATGGGGAAATGATCGCCTGGGCAGTGATATCCTTTACTCCGGTAATGAATACACATTCTGGGTTGATGGCGGCGATTACTACGATATCCAGTGTGAGGACGAAGACGGCGACACCTACACCTTCTGGGAAATGTGGGTAGGTTCCGACGGTCTCTATCTCCCTGTAGATCTGGGAGATCTGGACTAGAGCCAGCACAAAGAAATAAGAGGGCCCGTCAATCCGGCGGGTCCTTTTTTTAGCAGCATAATAAAACCCCACTTGATTTGCTGAGGCAGGTAATTATAATTTTTGAATGAGATTATACGATTCATTTCAGGGGTTCAATCAGAAACAGATCAAAACAATAACCTCCATATCTGCGGACAGTTCAGATTACTTCAACCTGTCTGTTTATAACACCATCCAACCAAAACAAATTAGCTCAATACAACACAGATACTGTTTATTATAGCTGGGGGGGGGTAACTCTACATTACTCACCCATCCGTCCTCCGCCGATATTCCAGGTTAAGAGATAATTCTGAATAACTTTTAGACAGGGGTCAAAAATGAGAATATTAATTGCAGGAATTGTATGCCTTCTGGCATCTTCCATGAGTGCTTCCGATCTTATTGATACGATACAATCCCTCAGGCAGCAGGCCTGGGAGAGTGAGTACATTCCGGAATCCACCGTTCCGGTGGTTCCACTTACTGATTACGATGATTTTGAAGTTGTAGAGCTTTTCCGGGCGGAAACGATAGAGGAGCTTGAAGCTTCTCTGGT
>JAIOSX010000344.1 GCA_021107345.1 Candidatus Aegiribacteria sp. | reverse complement strand
TAGAATCCGCTCGAGTCGTAGTGAACTCCATTGAAGAATCCTCCCGTTTCTGCAGAGGACTTTATCACCTCCGGGGTCAGCGACCTGATCAGTTCCTGATCATCATTTTCAACACCCGCTGGAGTCAGGAATACCGGGAAAACCCTTCTAAACTCACCGTATGGTTCCGAGTTGAGTAATTTCTCGGAGAAAAAACTGGTCTCGAGAATTCTGTCCGGAGCTCGTCCACCCATTCTTTCAACGGTTAATACCTCTCTTTCAGGAGTTCTTCTCCTGCATATGGCCAACCCTCCCTGTTCGGGTTTTTCAAGAGCCTGATAAGCCCTTCTGAATGCATCTCCGGAGAAGAACCAACCTTTTCTCTCTCTTCCGATTATTCCCCAGTCAATTGTTCCATCGGAGCCTCCAGCCTTGAATACGATTCCTGCAGATGAAGATGTCGATGCCAGGGTCAATCTATTCAGCAACTCTTTTCCAAAAGCCTCCGCTTTATTGATAGTGGTTCCCGGAAGGATTACGGCAAATGAGTCTCCGCTAAATCCGGATACAAAACCCCCGCTCCCCCTGATCATTGACAGGATTCCCCTTGTATAAATGCTGTTCAGAGTATTGGAGAGAGTTTCTGCTCCAATGTTTCCTTGTCTGGAAAGGGTTTCAGCCATGGATGCGAAACCTGACACATCGAATATCAGTACGCTGCCGGAAAGAGATCCTGAAAGATTACCATCGGAAAAATTCAGTGAAATCAGGCGCGGAACAAGATTAAGCACATTTTTCCTTCCCGTAATGTGAAACGAACTGCAGTATTGAGATATAGTTGATTCTCTGCGATTTTCACAATCTGTCTCGGCGGTGGAACAGTTGTTGGAGAAATCCTTTTGAAAGGGTGTCTTATGATGATCTGTCAGTGGAAAGGGATGTCTGCTAAAAACATCTATTGTACAGATTCTCCGATCACATTTGCCGGTTCCGGAAGCGGGATCGCATCTTATCATCTTATCAGATTGTGGAGAATAGTAATATCGAGATTCTGTATGGAGGTGCCGTATCTGTCTCCAGAGATGGTAAGATCTACTCCGGTATGGCCTATCCTCAGCAGGTGGTTTATTGCGACGATTGGGTTGCTTTGCAAGCAAATCAAGAGATTGCGGAAAATCCACTATCCTTCTATTACAGATTATGTGAGACCCCAGTTCGTCGATCAGATCAGAATGCAGGTTGCCACATACAAACGCTTCAAAAAACTTGTAGATCGATGGATTGAGCTTGCCATCCTGCATTCCAAATTTATAATGGATATTGCCAAGAAGAAAGGAGCGAAGTAGACGAGAACTCGTCACTATCAAGATAGTAAATCCTTGACATTTCATACTGATGTAATTACATTGTGGGTACACATTGAGTAAGGGGGCAAATAATGAGAGTTCGCATTATTAAGATCGGCAATTCCAAAGGTATCCGCATTCCAAAACCTATACTTGAGCAAACAGGTATCACGGAAGACGTTGAGCTTGATGTAGAAAACAATCACATCATTATCCGTCCTATTTCAAATCCCAGAGTTGGCTGGGATATTGCTTTCAAAACAATGTCCAAAAGAGATGATGATAAACTGTTACAGATAGCCGAAAATACCTCAAAATCCTGGGATGAAGAAGAATGGCAATGGTAATCAATCGATTCGATGTATATTTGATACACCTTGATCCTACTGTTGGATCTGAAATCCAGAAAACCAGACCCTGTTTGATTATTTCGCCTGATGAAATGAATAGACATATCCGCACAGTTATTGTGGCTCCGTTGACTACAGCAGGAATGAACTATCCTACACGAGTATTCTGCGAATTTCAAAAGAAAAAAGGACAGATCGTTTTAGATCAAATACGAACTTTGGATAAAACCCGACTCGTAAAAAAGCTTGGTTTTATCAGTCCGAAAACCCAGTTGGAGGTTATTTCTGTTTTACAAAGGCTATTTGCGTTTTAAGGCTGTCCAACCTGTCAACCCGCCTGACTGGTTTTTCGCTGCGCTTCACACCGGCAAGTGGCTTCGTATTGTGCATTGATAATCTGTTAATAGTATTAGATTAGAGGCTATGGTTGGTTTCTCAGTTAGTATTGTCAGTTTCAGGCAGCAATTGGAGGTCTAAATGAAAAAGGTAATCATGTTGCTTTTTGTATCAGGGCTCATAGTTACCGCATCTGCAGGTTCGATCTGTTTAGTGAACGATACCGGAAGCTATGATATCTGCTATATCTACATAAGCGTGAATTATGAGGAAGCCTGGGGAGATAACTGGCTGGATTTCGATGAAATTCTTCTACCCGGGGATTCGATTACTTTCAGTACTCTTGATTCTGTCTATAATATCCGACTGATCGACGAAGACAATGATGAATACATCAGATTCGGAGTAGATGTATACGGTTCCTACGTCTGGAATGTAACACTGGACGATCTTGGCGAACTGGATAACGATGGTTATCCTGGTGGTGTGATTGACTCCGGAGACTCCCCTGCAAAGCAATGATTTTAAAACATCAAATGATGTATCCTGCTCGTTCTTTGACGCTCCTGCAGCGTTGCGGATTCAGTATCCGGGAGATCACACTGGGAGACTATACGGTACCCGGCGGGTTCTGCTCAAGCTTCAACGGTGACGACATATTCAGCCGTGGGAATCTGAATATTCAGGATATAGCTTCCTGATGCATTCAGGACATAATCCGTGGCTGAATTGAGCGTCCGAACGCTCGGATATATACTCCTCTATCTGCTCCCAGTACCCGGAATCATCACGGATCTTTTTACAGGATGAACAGTTTTCTTACTTCTGAAATAGCCCTTTTCAGTTCTTCGTTTGCTTCTGCAAGCTCAGTGTTCCTGAGCCTGTAAATTTCGTTTTCCCTTTCAGTTTTCTCCGTTTCGTAGCTTACCCGCAGTTCATTGTATTTCTTGTTGCTTTCCTCGGTAAATATCCTGTCATTAACCTCTTTATATTGCTTGTGATATTCGAGCGCTTTTTTGAAATCACCCATTTTTTCATAGATAGTCGAAAACGATTCATAACAGCTGATCTTCAGATATGGAACACCAAGTTCCTCTGCAATGGACAGTCCTCGTTGTGTATATTCAAGAGCTTCAGAGAAACGATTGTAAGATCCCTTTACCGTGCTGATATTAAGAAGCGTATCAACAGATGCGTATCTGTCTCCGATTTCTTCCTGGATATTGAGCGATTGAAGGAAATACTCCAAAGATTTATCGTAGTCCTTGAGATTCAGGTATACTGTACCGATATTGGTTAGAGTATGAGCTATTCTAAACCTTTCTCCGATTTCCTCCTTGAGTTCAAGTGCTTTATCGAAATACTCCAGAGCCTTACTGTGCTCTTCTTCATTACTGTAAATGCTTCCAATATTATTATAAAGAATAGCGAGACTTCTTCTGTCATCAACTTCCTCAAGAATTTTCATTGATCTGGTGTAATAATCCAGAGCTTTTTCGCTGTCACCTATTTTATTACAGATCAACCCGATATTGATGTACAATCCCGCAATACAAAGTTTGTTACCGCTGCTTTCATGAATTCTAAGAGCCTGCACGAAATACTCCAGAGCCTGATCGAATAATGCCATATTCAGGTATGTCACGCCGATTCTGTTCAATGCGGTTGCCTTGTATTGATTATCATTCACTGCATTGGAGAGTTCAAGTGCTCTGAAACCGTATTCCAGCGAAGCCTGATACTTGCTAAGGTAATGAAATCCCCGACAGAGTTCATTCAGTATAGTCAATTCCAGCTTTTTGTCCTGGGTATTCTGCAGGAGTTCCAGGCCCTGTTTTCCGAATTCAATTGCTTCTTCCGGATTGGTTTCCCTGAAGGCCAGAGTCAGATCTGCCAGAATTTTAACCTTATCAAGGCCATCAGCCTCAGGAAGTTTCTTCAGGAGGGCTTCAGTATCTTTTTTCTCTGTTGTTTCTTTCATGTAACCTTATGCGCAAGAAATTTTCAGCAGGCGAAATATAATCAGGCGAGAATATCCCCCTCCTGCCCAACTGTGATTTTCTTCCTAGAAGTGACTATATCAAGGGTACTCCTGCCATGTCAAATTATCCAGGGCTTGTGATATTCGGAAATACATCTCTTGTAATTAGATAGCATTCAATATTCACCAAGTGCTTGACATGGGATATTGCCATATTTATTCTCATGCAATGATTTATTGTATTTATGTATCTGGAAGGAAATTAATCGTAGAATGAGAATAAGAACAATTAAATATGTATCGCTCGTTATATCTCTGGGCATTGCTCTGTTGACCTCCGGCATCTCCGGCTGCCTTCCGGATCCTTTAAGCGTCGGCGAACCGGATTCACTTTTCTCCGAATACATTCTTGTCTGGGATCTCCTGGACAGTCACTATGCATGTTTCTTCGCGAAGGAGAATGTAGACTGGGACCAGGCATACCAGAAATACAGAGAAGCTGCGACCAATCTTACCAGCCGGGGTGAGCTTATAGACCTCTGCCTTGAACTGCTGGGGGAGCTGGAGGATCAGAACCTGATCCTGCGGGATTCACCCATAACCAAGTTTGAAAGCTGGACCCAGGGTGCATTCACTAATTGGGATTTGAACGTCTGGGAAGATTATATGCAATACTGGACCTCATCGGATTCCTTTTACCTCGATACTTTCGGAGCATTTGCGTTTAACCCGACTCCTGATGATACCATAGGATATGTATACATAAGCTCTCTGGGTGAAGGATTCTATTTTATCGGCTTTTATGGTTCAACATATGCGATTCTACACTGCAGTGGTCTTATCCTGGATCTGCGCATGTGCGGAGAAATCGGTTATGAGATCAATTCTCATTACGCTTCCGGAAGGTTTGTTGAAAAGTCTGTTCCGGCTTACTACAGATCTTTCAGGACAGGTCCCGGCAGAAACGAGATGGGTGAGATTCAGGAAGTATTAACGTACAGAAACGGCGCATGGCAATTCACGAAGCCCATAATTCTTCTCACAGGTAGGAATACTCAGGGTCCGGCCGAGCAGCTGGTCCTGCTTCTCAGGACCCAGGAGCATATTACCGTGATCGGGGACACCACAGCGGGTTTTGCCAATCCTGCTGTCTCATTCAATCTTACTGAATACTGGACCCTTGAGATTCCCGGGATGGTAACCTATTCCCTGGACGGAACTCTTTTACTCAATTCAGGAATGGCTCCCGACATTCTAGTCCCGGTTTCCGAGGCCGATTTTGCAGCCGGGGTCGACCCTGTGCTTAATGCCGCCCTTGAAATGCTCATTGATTAGGCTGTTCATTCAGCAGTAAGAGCCAGCAGTGTCCCTCCAGGGCCGATCTCAAGATCAAGAGGGTAACCCTGCAGATCAATCTGGTTTTCAATTGGAAGGATATCAATCCTGCTTGACAAAGGTATGGGATGTTGACGCTCTCAAGTATCCTGAATGCGGCGGTCGCATGAAGGTGATTCCCTTCATTGAGCAGCCGTTTGTGATAAGGCATATACTCAAACATCTCGATCTCTGGAAAATCTATTGTCCTATTGCTCATTACAGATTATGCTATTATTAAGAATCCCTTTATGTACTGATGAGTTTGACAAGTTAAACGGAGTATTAGAATAAAAACACTTAAATACCTTTCAATAGTTGTATCCACAATCATTGCTCTGCTGGCCTCCGGTATCTCCGGCTGCCTTCCGGATCCTTTAAGCGTCGGCGAACCGGATTCACTTTTCTCCGAATACGTTCTTGTCTGGGATCTGCTGGACAGGCACTATGCCTGTTTTTTTGCAAAAGAGAATGTAAACTGGGACCAGGCATACCAGAGATACAGAGAAGCTGCAACCAACCTTACCAGCCGTGGTGAGCTTGTGGATCTCTGCCTTGAACTGCTGGGTGAGCTGGAGGATCAGAACCTGGTCATGCGGGATTCAGCCGGACCCAGGCTGGACAGCTGGAACCAGGGTCATTTCCTGAACTGGGACGTTAGTGTCTGGACTAACTACATGAAGGAATGGTTCTCACCGGATATCTTCTCCCCCGACCTCTTCGGATCAACAGTAATAAATACAATGATTCCAGCCGATACCCTGGGATACGTATACATAAGCAGCCTGGGAAATGAATTCGATTTTGAGGCATTATATGTATCAACAAGTGCTATTCGACACTGCAACGGTCTTATTCTGGATTTGCGCATGTGCGGAGAAATCGGTTCTGAGATCCATTCTCATTACGCTTCCGGAAGGTTTATTGAAGAGTCTGTTCCGGCTTACTACAGATCTTTCAGGACAGGTCCCGGCAGAAATGAAATGGGTGAGATTCAGGAAGTATTAGCGTACAGAAACGGCGCATGGCAGTTCACAAACCCCACAATACTCCTTACAGGCAGGTATACTCAGGGTGCGGCCGAGCAGCTGGTCCTGCTTCTCAGGACCCAGCAGCATATTACTGTGATAGGGGATACGACAGGGGGCTTTGCCAACCCTGCTGTCGCATTCAATCTTACTGAAGACTGGACCCTTGAGATTCCCGGGATGGTAACCTATTCCCTGGACGGAACTCTTTTACTCAATTCAG
>JAIOSX010000247.1 GCA_021107345.1 Candidatus Aegiribacteria sp. | reverse complement strand
GGGAAGATGAATCTGACCTGCCGGGAACCGGAATCAGATTCTGTAAGTCCTCTCTCGCTGCCGGTGAACTCTCTGGAAGCTCCACCAGCTGAAACTGAAAATTTCTTACGAATAATACGATTAAGGATGTTCACGGAAGCATCAACCTTCCAGAAAGGCAGAAAAAATGAACCAGGACCGCCGGGCCGTACGAATTCTATACTGATCGGGCTGAGCCGCTCACCTGAAATCCAGCATTTTCCGCACTCAGAGCAGTAGAATATTACATCTGTGGAAAGCCCGCCCAGATCACTGCCGCAGTTGGAACATCTGAGAAGCGTAAGTTCTGAAAGATTATATCTCATTTATGGAAATCCGTCCTTGTGCCGTTAATAGATAACATGATCGTTACCCCTGCCTGTTACTCTGCTGAGTATTCCAAGAATATGCCGGGTTCCGAAAACCATAGCACCCAGAATGAGAAGTACTATGGGGAGGCAACTGGACTGGTTTCCAGACGGCGTACTGTAAGTGAGCCTGCCGCTGAAGAGAAGATCGAAAGTGTAAGGCAGAATACCGGCCCACAGGAGCGCGGCGGCAATCGTGAGAATCTTCCTGTCCTTCCCTGAGGATGGGAATCTCCCCCTCAGAATTTTCCCTGATCGTCCATCAACAACTACCTGATATGACCCGCTGTCGGTTCTGAAATCGGTTATCCACAGCGGGTAATAGATAAGAGCATCCCGATATCCGGAGATAACTATATACTCCCATCTCTGCTCGAGCCCGAAACCGACACCTGAGGCAAGTCTGCTGAAATAACTGGCTGTCTGATCATGAGCATCTGCAATGGTAACTAACGGATCAACGAATACACCGTCCCTGGAACTCTCGTCCTCCAGAGTCTCCAGCCCTTCAGGAAGAACATTGCGCTGGATATCAAGCCCCTGTATGGAAAGCTGAGCATCGGCTGAAAGGGTAGGGATACCGAGGGGTTCAAGGTCGGCTGCACTGATGTTCACTCTTCCGGACAGCTGAATCTCACGCTCTACAGCATTGGATCCGGTTCGAGTTTTGATCTTCTTGGTGGTTGTCACGATACGAGCACTGGGATTCCGCGCATCAGTATCGAATGTAGCAATTTCTCTCTCATGATAAGCGGGCTCTACTCCCAGTATGAAGCCGTTTGCCTGCGCGGTGCAGTGCCAGAAAGGTACATAATAAAGCACCGGTTTGCTTACCCTGGCGTTATCAACACTTCCGGGATTCACTTTTTTAAGCTCATTCCGCACCGAACGGAGAACTTGTATGCTCTCTATCCCTGATGGCATCACGTATCTGCGAACTGCATTCGGAAGAAGCAGGCTACTGGAACAATTTGGACAAATGGTGTGCGTATCGCCTTCACTAATACTCAGAGGCCCCGCACATGATGGACAGGTCAGGGCGACAGTTACTTTCTTCATTTTCTACCGGTCTTTATAATGAAATGGTGAAATCCCAATGCCAGAGGGATAATGAACATTAATTTCCAGATTCTGGAAAGCCAGACCTCATCAAGGCTTTTTGAAAGAATATAGATTGGAAGTGTGAACGCCAAACCTGCAGCCAGTGTCAGGAAAAAGGTCCTGTATAGTTTCTTTCCGGAATCAGCCTGTTCTTTTGTAACAGGTGGCTCACCGATAACCCTTCCGGATACAGCGTCAACCAGCAGTCCTTCACTGTAACCCTCCAGATTCAGCATAACTATGAAGAACGGGTGAAAGATCACTCTGCCACTACTCTCTTCAGCCATATCTCTGTCAAAGGGTATCAGCTGATCAGGTTCCGCGAGGCTTTCATCAAAAACCTTCATGTTTCCTGAGGGGGGAAGATATTCCTCAAGGTCCTGCCAGGGTTGGCTGAAGCAATGCTGTATTTTCCTGTCAGAGGATGTTCCTGTTTCAAGGTATGGAAAGAACTTCATCTCCATCGAAGAGACCATGCCAGATGGAAAAAGCCTTCTGACATACTCTTCCGAAACGGATGGTTCCACCATCGCCGGAGTATTCTCGGGTGGATCTACAATGATCCTGGCATTACAGTACGGACACCGCAGGAAGAAATTACTCTCTATAACAATCTGCTGCGATCCGCACTGTGTACAGTTAATCTTCATTTTCGCTATCTTTCCGGGTATTTACCGGCCTCGACCAGACGTTCTCCGCCACAGCCACTGCGATAATGTCATTCCTGAAAGGCCTTCTTATATATACTATATTCGAATCGGGGTTATCGGGCATACGGTAAGATTCGTTTATGACCGCAATCACTCCCTGCTCCGAGATAACAGAACCTTGTAACCGATCAATTTCAGACATATAGAATTCATAATCGGTCAGCAGCAGATTATATTCTGAGACCTCCGTATCCACCATAACAGAATCGTTTTTCATACTTTCTGAAGTTATCTGAAACACTGTACAGCCTATTGCCTCCAGAATTTTTTCGAGGTTCTTTGATTCATGATCAGTAAAACCTGCAATTGAAACCCTCGGAAAAACATCTTCGGCGGTCTCAGTCACAATTTTATCGGCTGCAGGCAGATAGATCGAAAAGGTGGAGCCTTCTTCAAGTTCAGATTTGACAGTAATATAACCATGATAGCTATTCACTATTGAGTATACAGCAGATAATCCAAGACCTCCCTTCTCTCGTCTTGTTGAATAGAATGGATCAAAAATTCTGGTCAGGTTCTCGTCTGAAATTCCACACCCGTCATCACTGACCGATATCATAACGTAACTTCCAGCATTTACAGGCTTCATATCTTCGGATAGATCGACTCTGCAGGCTGTGACTCTTATTGTGCCACTGGCTCGGGTGGCCTCACCGGCATTCATAAGAAGATTAACTACTATCTGCTCCACAAGTCCGGGAGGAACGCCCGCATAACCCGTTCTGTCAGGATAAGCCAGTTTCACTTCCATCCCGGGAAAAGCAGCGATGAAGATAGAAAGGCTGCTCCTGATAGTATTCCTGACAAGACAAATATCCGCACCGATATCCACTGTGTCCTCTCCGGGAGAAAGGCTGGATACTATCGAGCTGATCCTGCCGATAATTTTCTTTGAATCACGAATGGATCTGAAAACGGCAGCTCTATCCTTATGGTTTCTGCTTATCCCGGACAGGCGTGCCAGAAGAACTGTAAGAAGATCATTCAGCCTGCCTGTAATCCCTCCCGCAAGAATCCTGATGGTTTCAGCTTTCTGATTCCTCTGCAACGCAGTGTCTATAAGCCATCTTGCGCTTACATTCCTGAAGACTACACCCTCAATGACATCGGAACCACTGCGCGAATCATCGGACAGGAAAACACCTCCCCTTACCAGTCTTTCGTCACCCTCCCGATGAACTATTACGGCAGCTACAGGAAAATTAAAGTATCCATCTCTGGAAAGAACTTCACTCAGATCGTCAATAAGGGGTTTCCGGGTGTTCTGATCAATAAAGACACAAACATCCCACAGATCCTTCCCTTCTGCATCTGCAGCACTGAATCCCGTAAGGTTCTCCGCCTCGGGATTCATGAAAGACACCCTTCTCCTGGAATCCACAAGCACAACTGCATCTGTGACTGCGGATAAAAGAGTTCTGGTTCCGCCGGATGGTTTCATGCAGGAAATTCCTCCGAATCACTCATTGCTGCCTCATAATGACAACTTCCCTGACCTGTCTCAGGTCCGGCGCATCAATAACGAAGAAATATATACCTCCGGGTACGGTTTCTCCATTCGAATCGCAGCAGTCCCAGTTAACTGTATGTGCTCCTGCCGCTTCAATCTGGGACGACAGGTCTACTACCTGTCTTCCTGCAAGGTCGTAAACGGTAAGTGAAGTCAGCCCTTCTGCTGCAGACGAAATGGTTACAGGGATTGAAGCCATGCCTGAAGCTGGATTGGGGCTGAAATGACCGAGACGGGTCGTTCCAGTACCGATTACACCCTCTGAGATACCGGTGGGATAGATCCCTGCAATAACCGCATCGGAAGGCCAGCCAGGGCCGAAATCCGGATCCATCGCCACTGCCCTGAACCAGAATTCACCACTATCATGACTTGCGAAAGTATAGGTGTTGGCCGGAATGCTGAAATCGATGAATTCGTTCTCATCCCATATCTCGATTTTTATATCATCGATATAAAGATCACTGGCACTTCCGGTGGTCTCCCACCTGAAACTCAGTGTTTCCCCCTGCCATTCATCCAGTTCATGAATATTCAGCCTCCAGGTTCTATCATCACGCGTAAATGTCTGAAGGTAATACCAGTTGGCTCCGCCGTCAGTTGAGACTTCAATACTGCCCTGACACGAACCGTTGGGAATGTCGTAATATGCCCAGAAACTCAGCCTTCCCCCTCCGTTTGCAGGAATAGTGACGGTCTCTGTCCAGGTCATTGTTCCTGTTCCCCCGGACAGGTAACTGTGTGTTCCCGAGTGGTGCTGCGAAGTTGTAGAAGACCAGTTATTCATTGAAAAAGGCCCCCCGCTGCCGTTATCATCAAGGAGGACTTCGTATCCAGTAAGTTCCTGAAGGGCGTATGAACCCGCCTCGGGAACAGAACTCCAGTTAATCGTGAAAGGAGGATTAACCATTCCAATAGCTTCTATCACAGGAGTACCTGGAACATGGGGATCCAGGGGGCATCCGGCCAGAAATGCAGTAACAAGATAGCTTCTGAGATTCCTTCGGGTAAGCTTGACTGTCTCTGTTGCCGAGGGCCAGAAACCGGCGAAATCCGCTCCGGTCTCGTGGTTCCAGCTCATGGCACCGTACAATCCATAGGAATGGTCACGGGTGTTCCCGGCAGACATGTACAATATGCCGGCGGACTGCCCGTAGACCTCGCCCGTCCCCCACTGGACCATTATCTCACCTTGCGTGTCATATGCGGCATCGTCAGGAGGAGGATCGTATGTGTAGCCCCACGGCCTGATGAGAATGTTGCCATAGGTATGCGTGGAATGCATCTGTACCGGCGGATGATCCTGCCAGAAAGCATCGATATTGTACGATTCCGGTTCACTGAGAGGTCCCGTCCCCCTGTAGGTGCTTGAAGAGGGGACGCCGCTGGAGCCGGAACCTCCCCATCCAACTGTCCAGTTCCTGTTCAGATCAACACCATCACCGCCCGCACTCCAGTTCATGTTCTTCCTCTGCATCCCGCCGCCGCCGGGGGCTTGTGCCTGGTTGTAGACATAACCGTCTACGTTGTTGCATGGCAGACACCAGATCTCACGATTATCAAGAAGCCAGGTCGCCTGCAGGCCGCAGAAACCGTTACGGTTGTAGTTCTCACAGAGCCACAACATGAAGAATCGTATATTTCGCATGCTTGCTGGCTCCCGGGCATGAATAAGGCCGTCGTACCAGACGTTGGGAAGAGCAGGGTCGTCATACCAGAAGTCGTTGTTTGAGGATATTTTAACTACCGTCTGCGGTCTTCCCTGGTAAGTATTGCCTATTGAAGTAGGTGCGCTTGTGATAGTCGGAAACGTATCGTGCAGATCATCAAGCCAAGCTGAAAGCTCATCCCAGGTAAGGTATCCACCCATGGATTTTCCATCGAACCTGCTGCTGTAGAATCTCTCGAGGTCATCGATCCGTATATTAAAAGGCATACCGGTAGCAAGAAGTGAAGCGTAATCATGCTCATTGGCAATGCAGTCAACTGAGCCATCTTCGTAGACATGTACAACTTCACAGCCGGAATCCAGCAGACTGTAAATCTCGATATCGTTAACGGGCCTGAAGTGGAGAAGAGAATAGCGCTCCGCTGAAACTACAGTGACAGCCACGAATAAAAACAACATCACTTTTCTCATGATTATCTTACTCCTGTGAAAATGAGAACACGTTTATTATTATTCAGCATACTACATCAATTATTATGAATATATACACAGGAGGTTTTCATGTCAGACAGCTTCTGCAGGCAAATTTCACAGGGAATCCCTGATTCAATCCCTACGATGCCGCCAGACCTTCCCGGTGTAAACCATGCACCGGCCAGGCCGGATGTACTGACAATTATGGAAAAGAAACTGGCATTGAAGAATGCGCTTCGCTATTTCCCGAAGAAATGGCATTCCGAACTGGCTCCGGAATTCGCGGCTGAGCTTGAAAATGACGGCAGGATATACATGAGGAGATTCAGGCCGGTATACGAAATGAAAGCCAGACCCATAAGTGAGTATCCTGCCAGAACATCCAAAGCAGCCGCGATAATGCTGATGATTCAGAACAATCTTGATATTGCAGTTGCCCAGCATCCTCAGGAACTTATAACGTACGGAGGTAATGGAACAGTATTCCAGAACTGGGCGCAGTACCTCATTACAATGAAATACCTCTCCGAGATGACAGAACATCAAACCCTGGTTCTCAACTCGGGGCATCCTCTCGGTCTGTTTCCATCCCATCCCGAAGCACCCAGACTGGTCCTGACGAATGGTATGGTTATACCGAACTACAGTTCCAGGGAAAACTACGACAGGATGGCCGCTCTGGGCGTAACATCGTACGGACAGATGACCGCCGGAAGCTTCATGTACATAGGCCCCCAGGGAATCGTCCACGGCACCACTATCACACTTCTTAACGCCGGAAGAAAATACCTCGGCCTCCCACCCGAGGCAGATCTCTCGGGCAGGCTTTTTGTCACCTCAGGACTGGGAGGCATGAGCGGAGCCCAGGCAAAGGCTTCGGTTATCGCGGGTGCGGTATGCGTGATCGCCGAGATTAACCCTAAAGCGATAAGAACAAGGTACGAACAGGGATGGCTACAGGAAATAGAGAACGATCTTGACACTGTTCTTATCAGAATTGAAAAAGCTCGCAGGGCCGGGGAGGCCCTCTCTCTGGGATACACAGGAAACGTTGTGGACCTCTGGGAAAAGCTTGCCGATGAAGGTGTTCACGTTGATCTGGGAAGTGATCAGACCTCGCTTCATAATCCGTATCTTGGCGGTTATTATCCAGCTGGTCTAACCCTTGAAGAATCCAACAGGATGATGACTGAAGATCCCGAGGAATTCAGAAAGGCGGTGCAGGAATCCCTCCGAAGACAGGTCACGGCAATCAACACACTTCATACGTCCGGAATGTTCTTCTGGGATTACGGCAACGCTTTTCTCCTTGAAGCATCCAGGGCCGGCGCACAGGGAATTCTCCGAGAGGATGGAACCTTTGCATACCCATCCTATGTTGAAGACATCATGGGTCCTATCTGTTTCGATTACGGCTTTGGACCCTTCAGGTGGGTCTGCACTTCCGGAGATCACGAAGACCTTAAGAAAACCGACAGGATTGCAGCCGAAGTACTTGAGAAAATGGCAGAGAAAGCCGATACAGAGATCAGGCGCCAGATGCTGGACAATATATTATGGATAAGACAGGCTGAAGAAAACAGAATGGTGGTGGGCTCCCAGGCAAGGATACTCTACGCTGACAGACAGGGGAGGATTAATATTGCAGGGGCTTTCAACGATGCAGTATCAAACGGCGAGATATCAGCACCCATAGTCCTGGGAAGGGATCACCACGACGTATCAGGAACGGATTCCCCCTACCGGGAAACTGCTAACATTTCGGACGGAAGCATGTTCACAGCGGACATGGCTGTTCAGAATGTCATCGGTGACTCATTCAGAGGCGCAACCTGGGTGTCCCTGCATAATGGCGGAGGAGTTGGCTGGGGCGAAGTGATCAACGGTGGATTCGGTCTCCTTCTTGACGGTTCACACGAAGCGACGGAACGGGCATCCAGCATGCTGAGCTGGGATGTCTCCAACGGGCTGGCCAGGCGATCCTGGGCTCGGAATCCTGGAGCCATTTACGCAGTTAAGAAAGCGATGGAAGCCGAACCTGACATGAAAATCACGATTCCCGAAATAGCCGATGATACTTTACTTGAAGGTCTATTCAGATAATAACGCAATACTAAATTTAGTATACTATTTGGAGGGGTTTGAAATGCGCGTATTAACAATCGCTTTTGTTATTGTTCTCATGCTTCCGGCAGTTGTCCTGGCCTGGGGTTTTCACGATGCCATGGAAAATGGATCGGCCATTGTTTGCGTAACACCGAGATCAAGTGCCATGGGAGGAGTCTGGTCACTTCCATCCAGCGGAGCAGCGTCCGTTTTTCTTAATCCCGCGGAACTGTCCTTGCTGAATGGGACCTCCATCAATGCAACAACCGCTATTGTACAGTGGAATTCAGTTATAACCGGTGAGTTGAATTATGATCATTACATTTCAGGTAACACCGGAGCGGTAACCATTGCCGCGGGAACTGAAATATCAGATGCTGTATCAATCGGCGCTGGAATATCAAGGGTCTCGGATTTCAACTTCAACGGCATCAACGATATTCTTGAGGACATCGGCTTTCAAGAATATAAAATCTACGCCATTGATTTTCTTGATTCTCAGGGTTCCCTCTGGGAAGCAAACACAGGCATTTCAGTGATTATCAATGATTGGTTGACAGCAGGTGTATCCGGTGGAATAAGATTCGGAAGCGGATCGTGGAATCTCAGACATAACGTTATAAACCCATTAGGGGTTGACGATACCACCATAGTGGAATGGGAAGAAAGCGATTTCTGTTCCCACGTAGGAATCCTCATGCCTTTCACTTTTGGAACGTTCGGCATATCGGGTACGAACTCCACCGACAGGTACAGATCAAGGGTCGCAGTCGGATTCCAGAGGGATTTCAGTGTTCTGAACGGCGGCACATTGGGAACTGAGATAGATATTCAATCCATAGAAGAAAAGAACCCCGCCGTATCCGGAAGAATGTTTGCATGTCTGTCTGGCATTCTACCGAACGTACGATCAATTTACAGTGTAGGTTTCATTAGAGCTTCCGATTACCAACGGGCAGCTCTCTGTATCGGAACCGGGGCCAGCATCGATTTCGAACGGATGAATATTGATCTGGGAGTATCATGGATGAGCAGAAGCAGGGCAGGATTTGCTTTCAATGAACCCCTGATTCACAATATCGATGACGCCGGAACATACTACTCCGCAGGATTATCCTGGAGGCTGTAATCCAGTAGTTTTCCCAGCGAAACCGCATACTTTCGGAGGTCATTCTCCTGACCGGCCCAGGCGCCGCTTACAAACATCAGAAGGTTTAAGCCCACAGGCAGTCTCAATTCATCTGTTCTGATCTCTGAAGTATCACCTGCCAGGTGGGATATCCTCCGCCCCATTATCCTGCAGAAGCGTACATCCAGCCGGGGAAACAGTGTTTGAAATTTCCCGATCTCGCTTTCAAGATAGTCTTTTACTTCATTGCTCACTGACACAGGACGTTCACCTCGCGAATGGAATGTTTTACAGTAAGCACATTCTTCATTTATACTTACAAATTGGTAGTTGTTGACAATATAGTTCATTTTTTTAAATATACTTCCATACCATTCAATACATAACCTGAAAGGAAACCATGAAATCACTTGCAGTATTTTTCGTATTACTGTTCGCTCTGATAATGTCATGCGGCGGCACCAGCAGCAGCAATCCCGGTGATACCGTAACCGAAATGTTCGAAGCACTGAAGGCGGGAAATGGAGAAAGGGCAGTTTCATACATGTCGGAAAGCGCCCTTGAGGAAATGAACGCGCAACTGGAAATGATAAAGCTGGACCCTGAAGCTTCAGCCATACAGCTGGCTGCTGTCGGAATTGAAATAGACGCAGCGGACATTCCCGATATGACCGTAAAAGACTTTGCTATAGCCATGTTTTCCTCCACAATGATAACAGCCGTCATGGGATCAGCCGAGGTTAGTGTAGGCGAAGTTACCATCGAGGGTGATGTAGCAAAGGTCGATGTGACTACCACGTTCATGGGTGAAACTGAAACCCACACCATCGATGTCGTAATGGAAGACGGTCAATGGAAAGTTACAGAGTTCGGATTTAATATGTAATGATGGGGCCGGGCCTGACATCCTAACATTATGACTAAACATTTGTTACATATTAAATATAAACAGTCAAAATGTTAGGATGTCAGGCCCGGCCCCTAAAGGTAGAGATCCCTTTCACCGTTCTTAACCCGTTCAAGTAATTCAGATACTCTTGCCCTCAGATCTTCTCCCGGAAGCCTGCCGAGTTCTTTCTCCAGAAGTTTCCAGCCCTTTTTCTTCGTTTCCTCCGAAGCGTAGTCATTCAGGTACTCGGCAAAAGTCAGTACGGCATTGGGCATGCAGAGGGTATGTACTTTCCCGCTTTTCGCTATATCCATGAAGTAATGCCCTGTTCTGCCGCACCTGTAACCGGCGGTGCAGAAGCTGGTAATCATACCAAGATCCACGAGATTGGATATTACCTCTTCAAGTGATCGGTTATCGGCAAGCTCAAACTGCTGTTTCTCCCCCTTCTTCTCGCCTGAGGCGTAACAACCCACCCCGATATTGGAACCGGCGTCAAGCTGGGTTATTCCCAGGGGAATGACCTCACTGCGTACCCTTTCTGGCTCTCTCGCGGTAAGTATCATGCCGGTATAAGGAACGGACAGCCTTATCACCGAAACCAGTTTCCTGAAATCCTCATCGTTTACGAGATGGGCGGGGTTTTCAACAAAAGGAGTATTGAGCGCGGGTTCCAGTCTTGGAAAACTTATTGTATGCGGACCCACACCGCCGAATTTACTTTCAAGATCAATAGTATGAAGAAGCAGAGCCATTACTTCAAAACGATAATCGAACAGACCGAAAAGGGCTCCTATTCCGACATCGTCCACCCCGGCTTCCATTGCCCTGTGAAGGGCGTATAGCCTCCAGCGCATGTTCCCCTTCAGCGTATCGGCAGGATGAACCCTGCGGTATGTTTCAGGGTGGTAGGTTTCCTGGAAAACCTGAAATGTACCTATTCCCACCTCGGACAGCTTCCTGAGATCTTCTATTGCAAGAGGTGCCGCATTTATGTTGGCCCTTCGTATCTCGTCACCACCATGCTTCGTTTCATATACGACTTTCAGAGTATGCGCTATGAAATCAGCACCGCTGGAAGGATGTTCGCCGTAAACCATGATAAGTCGCTTGTGGCCCTCAGCTGTAAGGGCTTTCACCTCGGCCCTTATCTGATCATCGGTAAGACAGGTGCGGGTAACCGCACTGTTTTCTCTTCTGAATGCGCAGTAGGCACAGTTATTAACGCAGTGATTTGATATGTACAGGGGTGCGAAAAATACAATCCTTCG
>JAIOSX010000011.1 GCA_021107345.1 Candidatus Aegiribacteria sp. | reverse complement strand
CTCGATTTCGGTCTTGCCGGAATGACATTTGCGGAAAAGCGTACATTTCAGTTCAAGGGTCCTAACGATATAACTGTAATGAGACTCGAGGACGAAACTTTAAGATGCGGGATATCAATAACCATCGGTTCCACTGCTGTTTATCAATGCGTCTCAAATGAACCGGATTCATTCACGAATGACGATACAAACATTCTTGAAATGCTTGCCGGACATCTTACCGGAACGGTGGACAGGATCAGCCTTGAGCGAAAACTCAGAAATCTGGCCATTCACGACCCCCTTACCGGTACATTCAACCGCAACTTCTTCCAGATAGCTCCGAACCGTGAAAAACTCAGAGCCGAGAGGTACAGCAGCAGTATCGGTTTTCTTATGGTCGATATTGATAACTTCAAGGAGATCAACGATCTCTACGGCCACATGACCGGGGACAAGATTCTCAGGGAAGTAGCTTCATACCTGGCTGAATCCATCAGGGAAACCGACTATCTCATCCGCTACGGAGGAGACGAGTTTCTTATGATATTGATAGAAACGGGACAGACCGCAGTGATAGTAAGAGACAGAATAATCAACGGCTCGAAACTGGCGGAAAAGACTATTAATCTTATCGGTTCGCCGGTAACCCTTTCAATCGGCCAATCCCATTGGAATTCTGAATCCGGGATTTCAATCCGTGAGACACTCGCCGAAGCGGACACCAGAATGTACGAACACAAGAGAAGCAAGTAACTTCATTCAAGCTTTGCTCTCTGCCAGGCATTTTCCATCATCTTCATATCGGCTTCATTGAGGACAAATCCTGCTTCCTTGAGTATTTTCTCCATTCTTGTGAACCTGTCAATGAATTTTCGATTATTGGCCCTCAGCACCGCTTCAGGCTCAAAACCAAGCAACCTGCAGTAATTCACCAGGCTGAAGAAAACATCGCCGAGTTCATTATTCTGAGCTTCTGCATCGTCGCTTTCAAATGCCTTCTCAAATTCGCGTATTTCTTCGAAGATCTTGCTCAGAGCGCCCTGTGCATCAGGCCAGTCAAATCCCACTTCTGACGCTCTCTGCTGAATCCTCCATGCAGTCTGAAGGGCTGGCATCCCGGATGGAATAGAACCGAAAAATCCCTCATTCTTCTTCTCCTGCGCCTTGATAGCCTCCCACTGCTGTTCCACCTCCCCGGAGGAAAGGTCTTTCTGCAGCTTAAACACGTGAGGATGCCGCCTGATAAGCTTGTCAGATATACCTTCAACAACATCCTTCAGTGAAAATTCATTCTGCTCTTCGCATATCTCAGCTGACATGATGACATGAAGCAGAAGATCACCAAGTTCAGCCCTGAGAAGTTTCATGTCGTTCTTCTCAATTGCATCGGCAACTTCGTAAGCTTCTTCGAGCATGAAGGGACTGAGCGATGAAGTAGTCTGTTCCCTGTCCCAGCTGCAGCCGGAAGGACTTCGGAGCTTACGTACGATCAGGACAAGACCGGTAATAGCAGAGATAAGTTCATCCATTGAATCAGCCATGGATGGCTCCAACACCAAAGGATTCCCCGGCTTCCATATACAGCTCCGACAGGGTAGGGTGCGGATGGATCATCTCCCCTATTTCAGATGCCTTCACGCCCAGATTGATAGCCATGACAGCTTCCCCTACAAGACTGCTTGCATCGGCACCGACCATCTGGACTCCTATTACGATTCCATCGCTCTCCCTGGCGATTATTTTCATAAAACCTTCCGTTTCGTTCATTCCCACTGCCTTACCGTTCGCGATATACCTGGAGATACCCGTTCTGACGGGAACACCTCTCTTTTCCCACTCCTCCTGACCCGGGCCCACCGTGGCTATTTCAGGGGACGTAAAAATGCAGCCGGGGATAGCATCAGGATTGACTTTCCTGTTACCGCGTCCAAACATGTGGTCTACAGCAGAAAGAGCCTGGGCGCTGCCGGCGTGGGCGAGCTGCCATTTTCCGGTGACATCTCCCGCTGCGTAGACTCCCTGAAGATTCGTCATCTGGTTTTCATCCGTCTGAATCCCGGCAGGAGAAAATTCAACTCCTGCCTCCGAAAGACCCATGCCATCGATTCTCGCTTTTCGACCTATAGAAGCCAGTATTCTTTCTGCAGACAGCTGCTGCCCATCATCCAATGTAACTTCGGCGCCCTTATCCGATACGGTTACGCTTTTCGCCGCGTTTCCGGTAATGATAGAAACACCCGACCGTTTCAGGGATCTATGAACAACCTGTCTGATATCAGCATCTATTCCGGGCAGTATTGAAGTCAGCATCTCAACGACAGTAATTCGGATACCAAGGCTGGCGAAGATGGACGCGAATTCGCAACCTATCACTCCGCCCCCTACAATGATCAAACTCTCGGGAAGAGTGTTCCATGAAAGTACATCACGGCTTGTCTGAATTCCATCTGCGGAAAACGGCCCCGGTCTCAGTGGAAGTGATCCGGGAGACAGGAGTATTTGATCGGTTTCAAGCAGAACATCACCGGCGATAACCTCACCGGGGCCCTTCAACACCGCGTGAGAACGGTATATATCGATACCAAGGTGTTTGAAATGTGCTTCCACACCCTTTCTCAGTCGCTTTACCACCATATCCTTTCTTCTTGAAAGCTTATCCCATGAGAAGGACAGGCTTCCTTCAAGACCGTATTTCCCTGCATTCCGTGATTGCCTCAGCAGAGTCGTGCTGGCAATCAGGGTTTTTGTCGGGATACATCCTCTGTTGAGGCAGGTTCCCCCCATGAGATCTTCTTCCGCAACCGCAACCCTTCTACCGAGTTGAGCAGCTCTTATTGCAGGAATGTATCCTGCCGGCCCTCCGCCAATTATCACCAGATCGTATCTGTCCATTGCATGTCCTTGTCAGTTCAAGTGGATATAAAACAATACGTGACGAGCAAATCTTAATGAAATATGATAAGGTAAATTACCACGAAAGGGTAGGCTTCCTATGCAGGTCTTCATAATTCTGTGTCTTATTCCTCTCACAATTGATTTCGATGATCTTTCCGCTCAGCTCCACCTTGATACGGGCATGGCATATATGCAGCAGGGGCTTCTTGAGCAGGCTGAAGATGAATTTCATCAGACACTTGAATTAAGCGAAGACTATCATACTGCTGTGCTTGGCCTTGGAATGATCAATGCGATGCGGGAATCATGGGATCTTGCAGATGATTATTTCAGACAGTACATCGAAACCTGTCCCGGCGATTATCGCGGATTCTTTGAGCTGTCAAAACTCTATCTCAAAACAGATAAACCCGATAGCGCAGCCTTCATGTCAGACAGTGCCTTTATCCGCGCTCCGACCAATCCGGATATATGGCTGCAAAGCGGAAGAGCATGGCTTGAACTTGGAGAAATGGACTCGGCGGAGATGTGGTTCTCAAAGGGTGTTCAGAACCAGGGTTCCACAGGTCCTGAATCACTTATCCTGCTTGCATCGGTTTACAGGAGGACATCAAGGGGAGCCGAAGCAAGGGAGATCCTTCTTCCCGTTGTTGAGGCAGGTTATGCCCCCGCCTGCTGGGAACTGGCAAGGGTTTATCTCGGGTGGGAAGATTACCTCAGGGCTGGTGATGCCATCAGCAGATACCTGATGCTGTCACCGGAAGGTAATTATGCGGATTCAGCGATGCTTGTGCTTGAAGAGCTGGGCGAATCCGGAACATATATTCCGTAAACAGAAAGGAAACTAAAATGGCCAGTAAAGGTTTTTTCGGATCTCTATTCGATTTTTCGTTTGAGAACTTCGTTTTCCCGAAGATAGTCAGAATACTCTATGCGATTATTGTTGTATTGATCTGTATCGGTTACCTGGGTGGAGTGGTCTATGCTTTCCAGATGGGATCGACGCAAGGACTTGCCGCTATCCTTTTGGGGCCGATAGCATTGATACTCTACCTGACAATAATACGGGCATCGATGGAAGTCGCAATAGTCCTGTTCAGGATCTATGAGAACACGAACATAATAGCCGGAAAATAAGACGCCGGGTAAGATGCAGGGATGGTCTTATTGTTGAAATTGTATGGTCACTTTCAGCAACAAACAAATTCGCATAACCATGGAGGGCAGAAATGGGTTTTCGTGTAACTTCAGTCATTCTGTGTCTGGCAGGCTATTTATACGCTTCCTGGCTCTGTCCGGTTTATAGAACGGACATCAACGGTCAGGTCGAAGGAATATCTTCTGAAAACCTTGCCGTGCTGAAATCATGGTATACAACTATTCAACCAGTACTCATTGAGAACGTATCTATGCGCGACTATGCCACCTGGGATTATACGGTCTGCGAAAGTCTTGTACTCATTTCACCTGTTTCCGGGTGTGATATTCTCATATGTCTTGATCTGGGAGTGGTTCCGGAGCTAAAAAGGGAACTGGAATTTTTCTGTGTCAACGGAGTTCTG
>JAIOSX010000181.1 GCA_021107345.1 Candidatus Aegiribacteria sp. | reverse complement strand
GGGAGAATCTGGTGGGGACGTGTTCTCGGAACGGATTTCGTGTTTGATGTGGAGGCGCGAAGGATGATCTTCAAGGAGATGGTTAATGATGGCTGCATTCCTTATCAGCAAAGCCTTTATTAGTTCAGGTGAAGAATATGCAGTAAAGGGAAAGAGTAATATTGTGTTGGGAGCGAATTGCAGCATGATGAAATATCCACTTTCCTGTTGCTTGGTTATCAGTCAGCAAGTAACAGACCTGACTTATCCGGATTATTTTAAATATGGGAGGGATTTCGATGTTGTTTATTGTTTGTGTAGTGCTGTTTGGGGAAATTAATGAGATTGAACCGATTCAGTACAGCATGATCCTGCCTGTCATTGTAAATGATGAGATCACCGATGCTGCTAGTGACTGGATGGGTCTGTTCAGAGTGGACTGCGACCATTATATGCTCCGACCGGTAGACCTGCTGATTAATGATGTGGAAAACAACTATCTCATCTATAACTGGATCCTCTTCCTGTCCTCAGAGGCATCAAGGGGCCAGATGGTGGGAAGAGTAGCCTCTTTCTTCGATGTTTATTACTGATCCGCTGTAGAGTATTATGAGTTTCAGACTCCAGAGCAGAGGAGCTGATACCCGGTCAGAACAAATTAGTAGAACAACCTTTGGAATGTATTCTCGAGAGATGCACCCTGATTCTGAAAAGAAGTGCTCAGCTCCAGCTGTTCAGTGATGAAATCAGTGTAACTGTCTGAACCCTGAACGATCTTTATCAGTTCTCCGAGATGGTAGTAGAACCTCATCTCCGGCATGTTCGGCTGTCCCGTCACGTAGACGAATATAAGATCGCCGTATCCATCGTAGAGGAATTCCGAGTATTCGTGATATGCAGCCCTGTCAACAACAAGTATTGCCTTTCTGAGGTTATCGGGATACGGCTCCTCCTCTGAAAAACCGAAGTAGAGAGTCAGAACCGGATGGTACGTTCCAACTGCAGGATAGGAGAGGCCATCGACATTGATATCAACAATGGTTCTGTACAGTTCTCCGTTGTCTATCTCTTCGTTAGTCTGCCGGTATATATCCCGGATGTACTGCACATTATCCTCTACTCCGGCGAACAGACCTGCCGGAAGCAATACCAGAAAAACCACGATGAGTAAAACCTTCAACAACTTGCCCCTCCTTTTCACAGATGCAGGATACTCTATCATCAGAAACCATAATGCCTGAATTGACAATATAGAAGGACCGTCGATAAGGTCAACATGGTACAGCACTGAAGTATCAGTCTGAGTAGAAGAACATCATGTAAAGAATCCTGGACTAATCGTATTGGAATACAAGGTTCTAAATGCTCCAGTGAAACTACAAACGCTGCAGTTATTGTATTGCCACAGTTAAGCTCATATACTTCTTCTATCGATATTTGCCTGATGTGGGATTATCTTTCCATAAACGATCAGCTTTCTCGAAAGGCACAGGAGATAATAATGAAGACAGTTATATTCCCGTTGATAATCCTCCTGATCTCGGTACTGATCAGTTGTGGAAACAGCTCTACCGGCCCGTCCGGTCCCACCGGCGCCGGGCAGTACTATCCCTTAACCATAGGGAACACCTGGGATCTTCAGCTAAACGGTACCTTTACTTCCGATTCTCTGCCCTTGGAAGAGATCTCAGGGGAAATAAGCTGGATCATCACAGATGATACAACCCATTCCGAAGACTTCCGGCTTTTCAACTGGCAGGAGACTTCAATTATGGAAATCTCCATAAGTGGTCAAACCATCTTCACCGATACACTGATATTCGTTAACTACGTTACAGAGGTGGACAGTGTAATCAGAGCCTACAACTCACCATCAGCATCAATCTACAGGATATGGATGAAATACCCTATTGCTGTCGGGGACTGGTGGTACAGTGACCCTGAATTTCCATCGAGGATCATGACGGTACTTTCTGTTGACACTTCCATCACGGTTCCCGCAGGAAGTTTTAATGAATGTGTCTACATTCAGCAGACGGAACCCGAATTCCCGGATTCCTACGTTGATTACTTCTACGCGCCAGGCGTTGGACCAATCAAGTATATCGTTCACGCGGAATTGATTCAGAGTGTCTACCATTCCGTTGCTGAAATGGTGGAGTATTCGGTTCTGTAATCACTGGATCATCCTGATTTCTGCTTCAATGGTTTTTTCCCAGGACAATCCCATTCAGCACATTGTTGATACTGTTATCTCTGTCGGTTCCAGATATCGATTAAGGCGGCCCGAACCGCTCTTGATTGGATAACTCGCATAACATCCCACATCCCGAAGAAGGGCGCGAAGCAGGTAATGCGATTTTGGAAAATCCTTTGTCCTATTGCTATTCTCTAATTATCTTTGCTCTTCCAGTTTTTGTCTGACTATCTGTTGAGCTGAATTATGTGGTATTTTACTTTTGTGTAAATATACCAGGGAAAATGAAGGGGAATAGAATAAATGAAAAAGATATTTGGGTTTTCACTGTACATCAGCGCCTGTGTTCTTGCAGCTACATTCTCAAGCGTTAGTGCTGAGGTACTACAACCTTTACTTGAAACCTCATCACCGTGTACAGATATACGACCCGATGCAGTATTTAAAACACACTCCATTGGCAATCTCAGCTCAGCAGTGATGAATCTGGGGTTTTGGGGAGATCCCTGGGAAAATATCGCATCCATGGAATGGCCAGCCGGTTCCGGCAGCAACTATCTCTGGTGCGGAGACGCCTGGACCAGCTGCTATGGTAATATTACTCCGGATGATTCCACGGATAAGTGGGTGAGTTGCAGCGAATTCAATGATTGGGAGCTTCAGCCCAGCGAAGGATACCCCATGGAATACCTGTTCCCCGGACCGCTGGCTCCCGAGCAGACGCAGTACGGAGTAGATGACTGGGATACGGAAAAGAATGATAACCCCTACGGCCTGGAAATCTGGGTGGAGAACTACACATGGGATACACCGGGATACGACAGCTTCATGGCTACAGAGATGATCTTCATGCACCATAGTAATCAGGGTAACCCCGGAACCCCGCTTGATGCATTCGTAGCAGGTATCAAGGGAGACTGTGACGTTGCCACTGCCGACCCGACAAACTGCTATCTGGATGATCACGTCTTCTACGACGGACATGCGATCTGGTGCAATGATCCCGAAGCAACATTCGAATATGTCTTCGATGGATTAATTAGTGCGAGCACTCAGGACTATTACACCTACCAGCAGAATCCTGACAATCCGCTTCCATCAGGTGATCCGGATAACATATGGTACTACTACAATTATGTAGGAACAGACGGGATTCCCGACAACGATGTTGACCAGAATGGTGTTAGCGATCATTTCACAATCCTGGCGAAGATTGTTGGCTCTGACACACTGTACAGGGAGGACCCCGAATCAGGTGTGATCCTGTTCTCGGAGGGTATGCCCTGCTCCCATTACAGCCATACCGTGAGTGACACTACGTACCTGGTAGTTCCAAGGAATCTCAGTTACATGTGGGACAGTGATAGTCCAGGAAGTGCAGAAGATGATTCTGGAGAACCACTCCTGAGTCCTCCCTGCAACGGCTTTATCGGCTGGAGGTTACTCGATTTTTGGATAGTTAAAGCTGACAAGTCTATCGAAAGACCAATCGATGTAAACGGCTATCCTATTCCGATAAGTCACACATACTGGAACTGGGAGGATATTCCTGGTTCTGATACCGAGAAATACAACTACATCTGGGGGCACAATCCCGATGCAAACGGACAGTACAGCGGACCAACCTATATGCTCGACTGGGTCGGCAATCCGAATGCTCCGGAAGCGATAGTACCCCAGAACCCCGGTCCATTCCCATTTGTATATGATTCCCCGCTTGCTCTGAGCTACCCCGCGTTCGAATACAGGTTTCTGATCTCCTTCGGTCCGGTCGAACTGGATGATGGTGATTCGCTTCATGTTGTTGGAGGATGGGTTGTAGGGCGAGGTCTCGATGGACTCAGAATGAACGCTGATCTCCTGCTGGATGCTTATTACAGGGAAAGCATCTGGGGAGAAGGGCTCGGGATTGAAACCGGGAACCACATTGTATCAACTAGTATTACAATCTTTCCCAACCCGTTCAGAGAACAATCTTCAGTAGAGTTTACCCTGCAGGCCCCATGTCATGTCAATCTATCGATCTACGATATTTCCGGGAGACTCATTGAAGATGTTATTGACTCGGAACTCCCGGAGGGGAATCACTCCTGTACAATAGGGAGGAACCATATTCCAGGCGGAGTGTATTTCCTGAGATTCCAGGCAGGAAACGAAGTGGAAACCGGAAGGTTTGTAGTATTGAAATAGAAAAATGAAAAGAATATTTTTAATTAAGGGATTAGTCATTTTAGGATTAAACTTGATAATGATCTCTTCATGCCAGAAGTCAGTGCAAGATATTTCTGACAGGAGCAATTTCAGTTTATGTGACCTACTTGATAACGACTCATTAGTGACACTAAAAGGAACTATTAATATCACGACTAAAGGCACCATTGTATTTGAAAACATTGACAATAGATTTGAATGGCAAAGAAAAATTCATTTGATACCGTGCTCAGTCTATTTGACAGATTATATTTTTTCATATTACGATTCTTATTTATATCTTAAGTACTTTGATGAGAAACTTTGGGTTTCCGTAGAGGGTAGATATTTAACTCCTGATACATTAGAATCTCCTCAACAATTCCTATTCCATTGGATAGCTATAATAGATGAGCAAGAAGCTATAACTGATTCAAGTCAGGCATTAAGGCAGAATTCAATAGAGCAAATGGATGGAATAACAGGAAATTATAATTGATGAAAAGGTTTCCCACTGCGGCGAGTGTCATTAACCTTCAGTAATTGTAATCACGATTTTATCGTTACCGAAATATCTTCCTTTTCATTGTACCCTCTAAGCGGAGATACAAGGCCCCGGACAGCCCCCTCTATTATATCAGTCGGAAAACTGCCCAGTTCAATAATCCTGCCTCCTAACTTGACTTCAACATCGCCGGGGGCAAAGAAGCAGTCCTCCTCCCTCTTCTCTCCCCTAAGAATTGCTCCAGCCAGCCTCCTGCAGTCCAGGCCGCATCTTCCGCATTCCTCAGCAGTTTTCTGCGGCAGCAGATTGAATGTTTTAGCGAAAACCTCATCGTAATCGATAGAGGATTCGTTTCCATCATACAGAGCAAGAAGCAGTGAATCATCCTCGATCGTTTCACTCCCGCAGTGTACCACGGGAGCTGCCAACTCCATACCGGTACGTACCAGGAAAATGTCTGGAGGCATGGACTGCATTATCTTCAATGCAGATAACGATCCGGGGAATGATACTTCGCATCCTCCCCCTGCATTCTCTGAGATAACGCATACAATCCTGTTCTGCAGAGTATTACTGAAAACTGATATGAATTCGTCTATCAGATTGTCTGTCCCGGTAACTTTAAGACACTTCATTGAATCTCCTTCTCAGAAAACATGAGCGGCACTTGCCTTGAAGGATATATACACATCCTGACCTTCTGTCAGGTCTAGTTCGGATAGTGCACTTCTGGTAACTGATGAAATTATCAACAGATTACCGCAGTTCACAGAGATGCTGAAAATCGATCCTGTGCGTTCAACAGACATGATCGTTCCAGTAAAATGATTTCGTTCACTTGTTACTGTGGTTTCCCTGGAAACAACTATTGCCTCCGGTGGTATCGCCAGAAAACCATGTCCTCTCTTATCCGATGTATGCCTGATAAGAAGATCTTCAACAGCAGCTCCATCTTCGCTGAATTCCGCAGGGAAAACATTCTTCATTCCCACAAACGATGCCATGAACGGAGTCGAAGGGCTGTAGAAGATGTCATCAATCGTACCTTCCTGCTCGATTCTTCCGTCCCTTATTACCGCGCCGTGTGTACCCATTGAGAGGGCATCGGTAAAATCGTGGGTTGTCATTAAAAAGGTTTTTGAGCTTTCATGTTGAAGCCTTCTTAACTCGCCCCTTATCTCCCCTTTGAACATCTGGTCAAGGGAACTCAGCGGCTCATCCAGGAGGATAACTCCGGGGTCGGTGATAAGTGCACGGGCAAGCGCTGTTCGCTGTTTCTCTCCCCCGCTGAGCTTCCCCGGGAGTCTGTCCAGAAGCCGCTGCAGATCAAGGATATCCACAAGCTTATCGAAATCGTACTCACTATGTTCAGGTAAATAGCGGATTCCGTATGTGATGTTCTGCTTTACAGAAAGGTGTGGAAAAAGTGCGGTATCCTGATAAACGATGCCAACACTCCGCCTGCCCGGGAGTTTTTCTGTAACATCTGTGTCCGCTACCTCAATTGTCCCCATGTCCGGTCTAACAAGACCTGCAATCGTTTCAAGGAGGAGGGTTTTTCCGGAACCTGTGGGACCCATAAGCATGAAAAATGCACCTTCCGGTACTTCCAGATTCAAAGGACCAAGTTGAAATCCTTTGAAACTGGCCCTGATATCCCGTAGTCTTATCAAATCGTTCTCCGCTTCCGGGAAGTAAGAATTCTGAGAGCTATGAATATCATCAGGCTCATTGCGATAAGTATGAATGCTACCGGCTGGGAGTACTCCAGACCGTAAGCCTGGTAACGTTCGTACATAAGTACAGGAGCGATCATTGGATGGTAGGCGATAACAACAACCGCACCGAATTCGCTTAGTGCCCTGGCTGCACTCATTATAGTCCCGGTGAGCATGCTTCTTCTGGCAAGAGGGAATGTTACACGCCAGAATGTGGAAAGTCTTGACGCGCCAAGAGTCATCGAAACGTTTTCAAGCCTTTCGGGAACGGATGAGAAACCCTCCTTGGCAGCGTTTATGAAAAAGGGAATCGATACAAACACAAGAACTGTT
>JAIOSX010000086.1 GCA_021107345.1 Candidatus Aegiribacteria sp. | reverse complement strand
TGGAAGACCCGGGGATGTTCTGGTGGCCATCTCAACAAGCGGGAACTCGGCGAATGTGCTGAAAGCCGTGAAGAAGGCACAGGACAAATCCATGAAAACCATAGGCTTTACCGGCGCTGGAGGTCGTGCGTTATCGGATATGACCGATATCTGCGTCATGGTTTCATCAGATGAAACAAGCCACATTCAGGAAGCTCTTCTTGTCGCGGGTCATGCCATCTGCAGTGCTGTTGAAAAGGCTTTTGCCTCTCTGGAGGCCAACTGATTTGAAGAAGAGTGTTATATGGAAGCACATTATTCCGGGTGTTATCATCGCTGGTATTTCTCTTTACCTTACCTACAGAAAAACAGATACCGCACAGCTATTGTCGGTTCTGAGAGAGATGCAATGGCCGGTTCTTCTGCTGGTTCTTCTGCCCCTTGCATTAAGCTATGTCTTCAGAATAGTACGATGGAGGTTTCTACTTTCACCTATCGGTAATGTGTCAACGAAGGATGCCGCTGGCCCCCTGATTACAGGTTTTTTCGTGAACTCAATTCTACCCGGGCGCGTGGGGGAGATACTGAGAGCCCTGCTCCTTTCCAGAAAAACCTCCGTGCCCAGAGCCAGTTCCTTTGCAACCGTGGTTCTTGCCAGGATATTTGACGGTCTTACGCTGGCGGCCATGACCCTTATAGTGCTTGCAGTACTCTGGTCGAAGTTTGACATCACCATAAGACTGGGGCTGATGGCAGCCGGCCTGCTTTATATAGCTGTTCTTCTGGTGCTTTTAGCCCTGCGAAGATGGAGAGAGGGGACAGCAAGGGTCATTTCTGCTCCTCTAAGATGGATAAGGCTGAACGCTTTATCAGTCAGGTTCGAGAGACTTCTGGTATCCTTTGCCCACGGCCTTGAGATACTGAGGAACTGGAAGGATACCATCCGAGTCTGCCTGTACTCTATTTGCGTCTGGGGGACACTGGCTCTCTCAGTGATTCCCGTATTCTGGGCTATGCATCTGCAGTTCATATGGTACTATCCCCTGCTTGTCCTGATTCTTGCCGGACTCGGCATGCTGATCCCCACACCAGCCGGAACCGGTACCGTCCATGGTGCCCTGGTGCTTGTTCTTCCGGGGCTTATCGGGATAACCGTTGAGAACACAAGAATTATGGCACTGCTGTTTCATACAACCCAGTTCATACCGGTTATTCTGGTCGGTCTTATCGTTGCGGTAAGGGAGGGTGTAACTGCAGCACAGGTCAGCAGCCTTGCTGACTCAGAAGTACAGAATAACGGCTTCAATCCCGGGAAGACCGCAGTTTGATATGCCAGATTGACGCGGAAGTAACGGTAAACCTTCCCGGAGAAATGTATGTTGTTTACAATATTGCATTAATGAATGCATATTACCTGGAATGAAATTTGCCTGTATAATGAAGGAGTTAACGAGCGGATTGGCAGGCTTTCTTTTTAGAAGGAAAAGGGCTGACGGTTATCCGGGAAAGGGATTCTTTGGTAAACCTGAACCTGAGCAGATAGCGAAGGTCAACCGTGAACTCTGCAGGGGCTGCGGAGACTGCTGCTCCGCCTGCTATTACCGCAGGATAAGAATTGACGTTAAGGGAAGGGCACATGTCAGACGCGGCTGCTTCGGATGCTCGGCCTGCGTGAATGTGTGTCCATCCAACGCGATTACGATGATAGACAATGTTTGAAAGGGATTACTATGCCAACTTACGAATACAGATGCAGCAATTGCGGTCACAGGTTTGATGAATTTCATCAGATGAAAGATACAGCTGAGAGAAAATGCCCCGAATGTGGAAGTAAGGCTGAAAGAATGATGGGAACAGGTTCCGGGATCATCTTCAAGGGTGCCGGATTCTACGCGACAGACTACGCTAAACCTAAGCACGCTGATAAGCCTGACAGCTGTCCCTCTGGCACATGCTGCTGTAAAGACTCTTAGCCTGGTACGGTCCTCTGTCTCTGGTAGGAGCATTCTTTAGATAGTATATACTGCTCTGTATTTCCTGATTTGATTTAAGGAGGTCCTCTCTGCTGAGAAAATTGCTTCCGATTCTCCTGATTTCACTGCTGGCCTGCGGGAACAGCAATCGCAGCAGCGACGGCGAAGTACAGGTTCTCTTCTGGCACGCGATGGGCGGCCCCCTTGGAGAGTATCTTGAGGATACCCTTATTACCGAATTCAACTCAACACATCCTGGAATTGAAATCATCCCCGTAAGTATGGGTAATTACAGGGCTCTCTGTCAGAAAATACTGGCCAGTGTCATGGCGGGGGATACTCCGGTGGTGGCCCAGGCCTATGAAACCTGGACATCACAACTCATAAGAGGTAATGCACTTGTTCCACTTGACTCGCTCATGGAGCTGGATTCCAGTGAGGTTACCGAACGCTGGAACAACGATTTCTTTCCCGTTTTCCAGCACAACAATACTTACGACGGTCGTATCTACAGTTTCCCCTTCAACAAAAGCGTGCAGGCTCTTTATTACAATGTTGAAATGATGGACAGCCTGGGATTGCAGCCTCCTCTTACGTGGGAGGATTACCGGATGGTACTTATGGCTCTTACCATCGACGGGAATAACGACGGAGACCTTCTGGACGACTGCGACCGCTGGGGAACCGCATTCACCCCCAGCGTGGGGATGTTCGAGAACCTGCTGCTTCAGAGAGGCGGGACACTTCTCAACAGTGACAGCACCAGAACTGCCTTCGCTTCCGCTGAGGGGATAGACGCGCTGCAGCTGATGATAGACCTGATATATGTCGACGGGTCCGCCAGAATCTCATCCGGCTATACACATCAGAATGATTTTGCCGATGGTAAAGTCGGAATTGTGCAGGGATCCACAGTCTCCCTGGCTTTTATGGAGAATACAATGGAAAGAATGGAAGAGAGCGGAGAGGACGTTTTTACTCTCGGAATAGCTCCTCTTCCGAAAGATAGAGAGCAGGCTGTTATTATTGCGGGAACCAATGTGATTCTGTTCAAATCCGACTCTACCGAAGTAGAAGCCGCATGGGAATTCATCAAATGGTTCACAGAGCCCCGGCAGCAGGCAAGATGGAGTGCTGCTACAGGCTATATTCCGGCAACCAGGAGTTCCTTCGACCATCCCGAGATACAGGAACGTCTACAGATATATCCCGGCCTTTTGGATGTGATGCTTCAGGTGGAGTACGCACAATTCGAGCCACAGAGAACATTCTGGTACGATGGCAGACTGTTCCTGTCCGAAGCTGTTGAAATCGCACTTTATGGAAGAATGAGTGCAGAGGATGCTCTGCAAAGGGCTGCAAGTCTTGCAGATGCGGAACTTGGGTCCGAACTGGACTGAATACTACACAATTATGAAAGGGGAGACGATGAGACAAAGTTTCCCGGTTCTGATTCTAACCTTGTTCATCGGGTTGGCCGGAGCTCAGACAGTAACTATTGGGGAAGCTCGAGAAGACCTCAATGGAGACGGGATCCCCGATCACCTTGGTGAAATACTGACCGTTGAAGGAATAGCCACCTGTGAGGGAACTCTATTCTCCTCAACAGGTTTGAGTTTCTACATTCAGGACTCCACTGCGGGTATAAACGTTTACGCTTACAGCTCTGCCAGTCCCGGTTCAATATTGGCCGGCGAACGATGGAGGATGACCGGCGAGATCAAACAATACAACGGTCTGGTTGAGATTTCTCCATCGGATCCGTCAGATTTTGTTTATATTGATAACCCCGGAGTTCCCCAGCCCCTCCAGCTCGGTCTGAATCAGGGTGTCAATGAAGGCGTCGAGGGACTTCTTCTTGTGCTGGGAAACAGCACCGCGGGACAGTGGGTGACCGTTGCCAACAACCCCGAGTCTGCTGGAGGAGGATACAATTTTGAAGTATGGAACGGACAGACAGCTGTAGCTGTTCGCGTGAATGAAACCACTGAAATAAACGTTTCAAGCATTATTGCGGGAACACGCCTGTTCCTTATTGGCATCGGAGGTCAGTACGATTCCGAACCACCGTACGACAGCGGTTATCAGCTGCTGCCCAGGTACCAGTCCGATTTGCAGATCTACGAACCTTCAATTTCGAGCGGCTTTCACCTTACACTGCTTACAAGCAATCCATTTGCACCTTCACTCGGTGAGACTCTGAATATGGAGTATGGCGGCCCGTCCGACATGAGGTTCACAGTTACCGTTTTCGATAGATCCGGGAAGGATGTCAGGCATCTTGCCGATTCGCGTCCTGCCGGTGATGTGGTGCAGTGGAATGGCAGGAATGATTCCGGAGAAATTCTTCCAATAGGCCCCTATGTGGTTCTTCTGGAAGGCGTGGATGCAGAAGGCAAGCGGTATACGACGACTGAGACAGTTGTCGTAGCGACTCCGCTGAATTGAGGTGGCAATGATGCGTATTAAACCAGTAGTCTTTTTCTTTGCCCTTCTGATTCTGGCAGGGCAGTCACAGGCAGCTTTTGAGGAGCTTGAGATAGGAGTGGCCTCACAGGCCATGGGCGGCACAGGTGTTGTTCTTTCCGGAGCCGAGATGGCTCTTTTCAACCCCGCTGCCATAGCAGGAATTTCTGACAGAAGCGTAACCGTTTCCGGCAGGCTTCCGTTCTCGAATATGGATTTCGGAACCTACGGAATCGACGGCGCATTTCATCTCAGCAGAAGATGGAACGTCGGTATAAATCTACGTTACTTCGGTGGAGACCTCTACAACGAACAGATGGCCGCCTTGACACTGGCCGGAATGCTTACCGATGACATGTCATTCGGATTGCAGCCGGTGATCTGCAGGGCATCAATCGCCGATGGAGTTTCGGAATACGGAAACGCAACCACCATGGCAGTTAATTTCGGGTTTCAGGTAAGAATGTACAATCGATGGCTTATAGCCGCGTCGGTAAGAAATCCATTTCAGGCAAGGCTGGGGGAGAGCAGCGAATACCTCAGAAGGAGAATTGACGTAGGCCTCCGGTACGAGCCTGCTACGGGCATGACCTCCGCTCTGACTTTCTCTCGGGATTTCAGC